>CABGHG010000030.1 GCA_902158735.1 Candidatus Methanolliviera sp. GoM_oil | reverse complement strand
CTAACCTGCTTTTACATAAAGGACATAATGACAAACTCTCTTTATCTTTTAAAATTCTTTTTAGTATATCTGTTGGTAGGTCTATTCTTTTGTCTATGTCCTGATTTTTTAATAGAGATATAATAGAACCAATTAAATTGTCAATGTTCTCAACACTATATAAAGTCCCAGCTATAGAAATCCCCAATACTACAAAGCTCTCTAATGCATGCCACCATTCTGTCGATTCCAAACCTGGAATGATACACGAATTGGCTGTCCAGTCACTATCAGTCCAATGTTTAAGAACATAGATATATGGAATCCACTGTTCAGGCAAAACAACATATCTCTTTTCTAATCTATACACTTCTTCAGGATAATATCTTTTTCCATCAATCACAAATACAAGTGCTTTCTCACCTTCTACTTCAAGTTTATCGATTGGTTTTGCATAAGGGATTTCTTTATCCGCAACTACTAGCGGATGCCATCTTAAATTTCTATTAGAAAAAGGAGCTTTACCTTGTCTTCCTCTTGTGCATAAAGCATCTCTTTGTAATTTTCCTGCGCCTCTGCCCGTACCTGCATCCCTGGTATAAGAAATTTTGCTATAATTTTCTCGAAAATGTTTCTTTTCATCTGGATTACTTATTGACTCATTTAAGATATTTGAAATACTCTCGGCTAATCCGATTATTTTCTTATCTTTTTCAGTTAATAATGAAGCTCCTACTGTTCTACCTGTTGCCATAATTATTCCTCCATCTTAAAATTTTTTATACTGTCTATTTTTCGTTTAACACAGATTTTCATCTCAACTATTTCTGAAACTTCTTTTATAATTTCTTCAATGATATTTTCATCTTTAGGTATCGGGAGTATAAGTTCATATATTCTATTTCCTAATGTGGATATTGTAGCCTGAACGAAAGTTTTTGCCTTTATCTGTTGTTGAACTATATCTGTATTGAGGAGATATAGCAGTAAATAAGGATGTAATTGGTGATATTTTAAACACCTAATCCGCCTAATATGACTTTGAATAACAATTTTTTCATCAAGAGAAGTTGCTATTGCAGTTCGTCCGATGAGAAATGTCCCGTCTGTAACTAATAAAATATCATTTTCATGGATATCTTGACTCTTTTTATATTTTTCATAAATTTCTTTGGGAATACATTTTATTGGGTCTATCTTTATCTCCCAATTAACAATATCAGAAGTCCTAACAAATGGTATATCCCCCATTCCATAGTATTGCGATCCAACTTCATTCCCTCTCTTTATAGATAATAATCCTTTTTCTACTAATTCTTTTATACTTACTAATGCATATCTCCCACTATGTTCCATCATCTTTAGTTTTGTTTCTATTTCGGGATCATAATAATTTGGAATGAGAATAGAATCTTTAATCTCTAAAAGTTTGATAACAAAGCCAAAATGATCATAATGATGCAGTTTGTTTTCTTTAAACAATCTATATCTTTCAACGATATTTGGTAAATCATCATCAATTATATTATTTCCATTTTTATCAAGGATGTATTCTCCCTTTCCATTCATCTTGTATGCCGTTTTACCATTTTTGTCATGCCCTACTTTATTGGCTATTGCCATAAAAATTTTATAATCTTCCGTTGTTGCTTTTGGTTTTTTCTTCTCTAAAAATAGTATGCTTGTCTTTGTATGGGTGCTCGGTAAAAAAGCCTCTGGAGCTAAACTAATTATTGCTAATATTTTTGCTTCTTGTAAAATATATTGCAGTATATATCTATCGCTTGGATTTCCGAAGATACCATCTGGAAGAACTATAGCCATTCTTCCGCCAGATTTTAATAATTGAAGACATCTTTCTATAAACAGAATCTGTGGTACCTGCTTTGAAATTATGTTTGTGTTTTTCCATTTACCTTCTCTTGTTTTATTCCATTTGTGTCCTAACTCATAATTTTTTAAGATTTTTTTATCCTCTATAGAAATTCTTGCTCCAAATGGTGGATTGGTAAGCACAACATCAAAACTACCATTCTTTATCTCTTCTTGCATCTTCACTGACCATGACAAAACATCAAGCGAATCACCACAGAAAATATTGAAATGCCCGTCCCCCACAATTGACATATATGCTTTACATATCTTGGCTAAATCTATCTCTTTATCGATTCCAAAAATGTTATTAAAAGATTCTTTTTCGTTTAAATGTGCCATACACTCCACCAAAAAACCACCAGACCCACAGGCAGGGTCTATAATTTTCTCTCCATGTTTTGGATCAAGAATTTCCACACACATTTTGACAATGTTTCTTGGAGTGAAAAATTGCCCTTTTTCACCTCTTAATCCTGATCCCCAAAAAGCCTGAAAAGATTCACTTATCACATCTCTTTTTGTGTTCAAAAATTTATAATTTTGAATTTGGTTTACCATATAAGCAATAGATTTATCATCAAGATATAACTTTTCCTCTTCATCAAATACATCTATATACTTCTTTTTAACTTCTTCGAATAGTGCCTTTATTCTATTTGAAATCTCGTGTTCTTCTTCATCGGAATGTATTTTAAACTTATATTTTTCTTCGTTATGTAATTCATCATAGATTTTGCAGAATAGAATACGGGTCATCTCAGCCCCAAGTCTTTCAGCCCGGGGTATGTTGCTATTGGTATAAAGATAATAATGAATACGTTTAAAGACCTCAGGAAGACTTAGAGGAAATAAGGTGGTTGAGAACAAATCTACTCTATTTTTATTGTAATTTTTTACCATCATAAACAATCTTCTCTTTTATTTTTTATTTTAAAGTCACCCCTTTCCACTAACAGATCCTATCTAAATTGTAATTATACCATCACGAGGTGAGCGTCTTCTACCCCTTCAATCTTCCTTATCTCCTCTAATATATGCTCTGGTATAGGAGAATCGACGTTAAGAACCATTATCGCCTGCCCTCTCGGTTTCTTTCTTCCGAGCTGCATTCCGGCTATATCGATGTCTTCTTCCCCTAAAAGCTGCCCCACTTTTCCTATTATCCCCGGTCTATCTGTATGCCTTGAGATGAGCATGTAACCGGAAGGTATAGCGTCTATCCTATACTCATCGATCCTTACGATTCGTTCATCCTTCTTTCCGAATATCGTTCCACCGATCACCCTTTTTACCTTATCCGCCTTCACCTCAAGTGTTATTTGGCTCGTAAAATCTTCTATGTATTTACTCTTTATCTCCACCGTCTTTATCTCCCTATCCTTGGCTACCAATGGAGCATTTATAAAATTGATAGGCTCTTCCAATATGTTATTCAGGAGACCCATCAATGCCGCCGTCGTAACGTATTTTGTCTCATAATCGGCTATCTCACCATTATATCTCATTTTAACGTTTGATACCATTCCATCTATTAATTGGGCGGCCAATCTTCCTAATTTTTCCGCGAGTGATATATATGGCCTTATTGCGTTTAAAACATCAGAGGGGATCGTAGGCATATTAAGGGCGTTCTTTACGGGCTCGTTCTTCAATGCCGCCAAAACTTCTTCGGCTATCGAGACCGCCACATTCTTCTGCGCTTCTCTTGTAGACGCGGCTATATGCGGTGTTGCGATCACCTCATCAAGTTTTAGCAATGGATTATCCTTCGGAGGCTCATCTATAAAGACGTCCAGAGATGCTCCGGCTACCTTCCCTTCTTGTATAGCACGATAAAGCGCTTTTTCGTCGATTATTCCCCCTCTCGCACAATTTATTACCCTAACTCCCGTCTTCATCTTTCTAAACTCTTCTTCCCCGATTATATTCTCTGTTTTTTTCGTCAGGGGGACGTGAACGGTTATAAAATCGGACTCTTTCAAGAGCGTCTCTAAATCAACCTTCTTTACGCCGATGCTCTCCATCTTTGATTCCGATATGAAGGGGTCGAATGCGATCACGTTCATCTCTAAGGCACGAGCTCGCTTTGTAACCTGTGACCCTATCCTGCCCATGCCAAGGATTCCGAGAGTTTTATCGCGCACTTCTGTGCCCATGAAATCGCTTTTTCTCCACTCGCCCATCTTTACCGATCTGTCTGCGCTCGGTATGTTTCTGGCAAGGGCGAGAAGCATGGAGATCGTGTGCTCTGCCGCGGAGATCGTGTTTCCCTCTGGAGAATTTACGACCAATACACCTCTCTTTGTGGCAAAATCGAGATCTATGTTGTCGATGCCGACGCCTGCCCTTCCTATAACTTTGAGTCTCTCTCCTCGTTCTATAACGTCCTTCGTAACTTTCGTCTTACTTCTGACGATGATGGCATCATATTTTCCTATCATCTGCAATAATTCTTGATTCGATAGTTCAGTTAAGACGTCTACGTGTGCTTCTCTCTGTAACCTCTCTATCCCCTCTTTGGAAACGCCATCACTTATCAGAATGCTCGGAGGTTCTCTCTTCATCTTCAATGTCTCCATCTGATCTGATATTTTTTTATCTTTTATATCTATATCTTTGCATCTAACATGCCAAAGCACCAACCAAGTTACTTATATACATGATGCCAAAATTAAAATAATGGATATTCTAAGTCAAATCAAATGATCGAGGAGAGGAGGTAAAATTTTGGACACAGTCTGGTTGAAAGATATCGGGAAAGAAGATATCTCCATCGTGGGTGGGAAGGGGGCCAATCTTGGAGAGATGATAAATAATGGATTACCGGTCCCCTCTGGCTTTGCCGTTACCGCCCAGGCGTTCAGAAATTTTTTGGTGGATAACAAGATCGAGGAGGAGCTATTTGATGCCCTAAAAGTCAACGTTGATGACGACTCTGAACTTAGAGAGGCGGAAAAAAAGGCCAAACAGATCATTTTAGAAGCAAAAATGTCAGAAGAACTCGTAAAGGAGATAAAGCGTAAGTATAAGGATCTGTGCGAGGGAGAGAAAATTTTTGTTGCCGTGAGGTCGAGTGCTACAGCTGAAGATCTTCCAACCGCGAGTTTTGCAGGACAGCAAGAGACCTTTCTAAATATAAAAGGAGAAGATAATCTTTTAGATGCCGTGAAGAAGTGTTGGGCGTCTCTTTATGGCGCGAGAGCTATTTTTTATCGTGTAAAAGGAGGTTTTGAACACTCTAAAGTAAACATAGCCGTGATTGTGCAGAAGATGGTCGATTCGGAGAAGGCCGGCGTTATCTTCACCTCCCACCCGACCACCGGAGAACCTTTAGCAATCGTAGAATCTGCATGGGGTCTTGGAGAGGCTGTCGTTTCTGGAACAGTCTCTCCGGATAATTTTGTGGTAGATCGAAAAAATTTGAAGATTCTGGATGAGAAGATAAATGAGAAGGCGAAGATGTTCGTGAAGGATCCCAAAACGGGGGATACGAAGATCTTTAAAGTGCCGGAAGAGAAGCGAAATATATCATCTTTAGCCGAAGAAGAGGTCATCGAGCTTGTAAGATACGGCAACAAGATAGAGGATCTCTATAAATCTCCCCAAGATGTGGAATGGGGAATAACAGGCGGAAAAATTTATATTCTGCAGTCAAGGGCAATAACGACGATAAATAAAGGACTCAAAGATCAGACAACCAAAAAGAAAGAAGCAGAATGGAGAGAAGAACCGATACTTAGGGGAACTGGCGCATCTCCTGGGGTTGTAAGCGGCAGGGTCAAGATTGTTAAAAAACTCGATGGTATGAATGAGGTTAAAGAGGGAGATATCATGGTGACCAAGATGACTTCGCCAGATATGGTTCCCGCGATGAGGAGGGCGGCCGGAATAGTAACGAATGAGGGTGGTCTAACCTGTCATGCCGCCATCGTTTCGAGGGAACTTGGGGCACCATGTATCGTCGGGACCAAAGAGGCAACGAAAGTTTTGAGAGATGGCATGGTGATCACGATGGATGGGAAGAAGGGGTTGGTGTATGAGGGGGAGATGGAGAAGAAGGAAGTTGAAGAGGAGGAGAACGCCGCACCCCATCTCTATAAGCCAATAACGGCGACGGAGGTCAAGGTAAACATATCTATGCCAGAGGTGGCAGAGAGGGCCGCAAAAACTGGAGCAGATGGAGTTGGTCTCCTCAGAATCGAGCATTTGGTTCTTCGTCTTCCGATGCATCCCCAGAAGTATATAGAAGATGGAAGGGAAGATGAATATGTTAAAGAGCTCGTAAAAGGGATAAAGAAGGTTGCAGATGCCTTTTATCCAAAATCTGTGTGGGTAAGGACGATAGATGCCCCAACGGACGAGTTCAGATCGATGCCCGGCGGAGAAGATGAGCCCATCGAGGCAAATCCGATGCTCGGGTGGAGAGGGATTAGAAGGGATTTAACGATTAAAGAACACTTTAAACTCGAGATGGAGGCGTTCAAGAGATTATTTAAGCTTGGATGTGACAACGTGGGCATCATGCTCCCTCTGATACAACATCCAAACGAGATAAAGATGGTAAAGGAGATGATGAAGGAAGTCGACTTGGATATCGAGAAGATGGAGTATGGGATAATGGTCGAGACACCGGCGAGCGCGTTGATCATAGATGATATCATCGAAGAGGGTGTCGATTTTGTGTCGTTTGGAACGAACGATCTGACGCAATATACGCTCGCCGTCGATCGAAATAACGAGAACGTCTCGGAGATATTTGATGAGATGCATCCGGCGGTCTTGAAGCTGATGAAGTACGTGATCGAGAGATGTAATGAGGCGGGCGTGAAGACATCTATCTGTGGGCAGGCAGGATCGGATCCAAAGATGGTCGAAAAACTTGTTGAATACGGTATAAGCAGTGTGTCTTCAAATATAGATGCCGTTTCCGCCATAAGAGAGACCGTGGCAAGAAAAGAGATGCAGATGATGCTTGGATATATGAGAAATAACAAAAAAAATAGATGAACGAAGAAGGAATGAGCGAAGATGGGGTAATAAAGCTCTTAGAAGAAGCAAAATCGGTGGATATCGATTACAGAAGGGTATTCAGTTCGATGTGCACCGTCCCTCACCCCATCGCCGTTAAGGCATATAATATGTTCATCGCGTCCAACGCAGGAGACCCCGGTATCTTCAAGGGAACCAAAAAATTAGAGGAAGAGACGATCGGGCTCATAGGAGACTTATTACACAAGAGAGATGCCTATGGATACATAAGCACCGGAGGAACCGAATCTAATTTACAGGCAATAAGAATGGCCAGAAATATCAAGAAGAAGAGAAGACCAAATTTTGTGGTCTCGGAGATGGGACACTTCTCATTTGAGAAGGCCGGAGATATCTTGGGCGTGGAAACAATGAGGGCAGAGGTGAAAGAGGATCTGACCGTGGATATAAATTCGGTGGAAGAGCTCATCGATGAGAACACAATCGGGATCGTTGGAATAGCTGGGACTACCGAGTTTGGCCAGATAGACCCGATAGATGAACTCTCCAAACTCGCTTTGAACGAAGATCTATTTTTACACATTGATGCCGCGTTTGGCGGTTTTGTGATACCTTTTTTGAAAAAAAAATATCCATTCGATTTCGATCTTGAGGGTGTCTCTTCGATATCGATCGATCCTCACAAGATGGGGCTGAGTGTCATACCAGCAGGAGGGCTTTTGGTGAGAAGGAAAGAAGATCTGATGGATCTCGAAGTGGATACGCCATATCTCTCATCAAAATCTCAATATACGCTCTCCGGAACGAGAAGTGGGGCAGCAATAGCTGCTGTTTATGCCGTATTAAAATACTTAGGCAGAAAGGGTCTTAAAAAGATCGTTGGCAGATGTTTGGATCTGACGAACGAACTCGTGGATAGGATGAGAGAGTTCGATGTGCATCCAGTAGGTGAGCCGAAGATGAACGTTCTTGCCCTAAATGTTCCGAATTTGGACGCAGTCTTTAAAGAACTTTGGAGAAAGGGGTGGTGTGTATCTATGACGAGAAGACCAAGAGCGCTCAGACTGGTCATCATGCCCCACATCGACGGAGCGATCATTGAGGAGTTCTCGAACGATCTTGGTGAGATGATAAGCAATACAGATGAATGATATTCAAGATAAGAAATCCTTCTCCTGCCATAAACCAGGTTACTATAAACTTAACTTAGAAGATGTTGTTAAAAAGATAAAGAAAATTGGTGCGAAGAAGGTGGGCTTACAATTTCCCGACGGCCTTTTGAGGCGCTCAACGGATATAAAGGATTACATAGAGAATGAGACGAAGAGTCTCGTTTTAATATCTGGAAATTCTTGTTTTGGTGCTTGCGACCTGGATATGAATCTATTGAACGAGGTCGATCTCTTATTCCATTTTGGCCACTCGAAGATATTTGATGTTAAAAGAGTGGAATACATCGAGGCGAGGATGAAATGTGACTTCGATGATCTGCTGAAAGATTCTTTGACGTTTATACATGCGGATAAGATCTCGCTCGTCTCAACCGTCCAGCATATCGGAGACCTGAAGAGAATAAAGGCCTTCTATGGAGACAATGGGATTACATGTATCATCGGAAGGGGCGACTCGAGGATCACTTATGAAGGGCAGGTCCTCGGGTGTAACTTCTCATCCGCAAAGAACGATGGAGAGGAGATTATATACATTGGAAGTGGATATTTTCATCCGATTGGGATAGGTATTGCCACCAAGAAGAGAGTGCTTAAGGTAGATCCGATCTCGAAAGAGATAGAGGAAGTGAAGACGGAGCGGTTGATAAGGAGAAGATATGGAGTGATCTCAAAGGCGATGGATTTTAGATCGGTTGGAATCCTTGTAAGCAGTAAGATAGGGCAGAAACGATCAGATATAGCGTTAAAACTCTATAAAAATGCTTTAAAAAGGGGATATGAGGCATATATACTTTATATGGATACAATATATCCCGAAGGTATCGGGATTAAGGTGGATCTCCTCATAAATACGGCTTGTCCGAGAATAGCCATAGACGATTATAAAAGATTTAAGGTCCCCATCTTAACACCGATCGAGTTCGAGATGCTTTTGGGGGGAAGATCGATGGACGAATATATCATGGATGAGATAAGATGAAGAGATAAAAGTTTATAAATGATGTATTCTATCTTGATGCGAGAAAAATGTTCACAATCACAACGGTATATGACAACTATAGATATAAAGGCAATTTGAATGTTGCACACGGATTTTCTTGTTTCATCGAAGAAGAAAATTTACTGTTTGATACCGGGGGCGATGGAGAGATACTGCTTAAAAATATGGAGAATGTTGGAATAGATCCAAAGGATATCAAAAGGATTGTGATCTCCCATGCCGACTGGGATCATATCGGTGGTCTCTTTGATCTTCTTGATCTTAACCCAGACGTAGATGTATACGGTATGAGAGCGTTTCCTTCTAAGACGCTTAAAGAGATGAAGGAAAGATCCAATTTGATACTCGTGGACTCTTTTAGCCCTATTGTGAGCGATATCTATTCGACGGGTCCTCTCGGCACATTCATCAAAGAGCAGTCTTTGGCGATAAAGACGAGAAAAGGGTTTTTAATCGTATCCGGTTGTGCACACCCGCATATCTCCACCATCATCGAATCGGTATCGAGAGAAGGAGACGTCTTCGGCGCAATGGGGGGATTTCATTCCGTCAATAAAAGAGATTTGGATTCACTGAAAGATTTATCCTTTTTAGCTCCTTCTCACTGCACGGATTCGATGGATGAAATAAGAAGTGCATATCCAGAGACTTTTCAAGAGAACGGTGTGGGAAGATCGTTCTCTTTTGAATAGTATTAAATCGAATAAAAAATAGGAGGTTTTAGATTAGATGAAGGAAGTAGCAATCGTCAGCGGAAAGGGAGGAACAGGAAAGACCTCTGTCACGGGGTCTCTTATCGTCCTTGCACGTGAAGATAAGTTAGATATGGTCTTTGCAGATTGTGATGTCGATGCCCCAAATCTTCACCTGTTATTCAAATCGGAGCTGATAGATAGAGAGGAATATCATGGATCTAGGTCTGCGGAGATAAAAGAAGAAGAATGTATCGAATGTGATATCTGTGTGGATAACTGCAGATTCGGTGCGATAGAAGATTATAAGGTAGATCCGATCTTGTGTGAGGGGTGCGGTGTCTGTAACCTCGTATGTCCCTCCGATGCCGTTTGGATGAGAGATAGGATTTCAGGATATATATTTACTTCAAAGACCGATTATGGCCCGATGGTTCACGGCTTACTTCGTGCGGGCGAGGAAAGTTCCGGCAAGATAGTGGCAGAAATCAGAAGTAAGAGCAGAACAATTGCCGAAAGAGATGATCGTAATCTGATACTGATAGATGCCGCGGCAGGCATCGGATGTCAAGTCATCGCGTCGCTGTCGGGTGTCAACATTGCCTTGATCGTAACTGAACCCACAAAATCAGGATTACATGATTTAGAGAGGATTATAGGGCTGGTAAAACATTTTGAGATAACTCCTCTCGTCTGCATAAATAAGTACGATCTAAATGAGGATATGGCGGAAGAGATAGAAGACTATTGTGAAAAGAATGAGTTGGGAATATTAAAAAAAATCCCCTTCGATAGAAGTGTGGAAGGGGCAATAAATGCGGGTATTCCTGTGGTGAAGCACGATGAAAACTGTGGGGCATCTAAAGCCTTAATCGAGATGTGGGGGGAATTCTCAGAGTATTTATGACTCACTCATAAAATTTGATTACCTTCTCTGCGAGATCCTTGAAGATATCTATGTTATCCGAGTTAGCTTCATCGATGATCATCGGTCTTCCCGCTTCTCCACCGTCGCATATCTTTTTGTCCAGCGGAATTCTTCCCAAGAATGGCAGACCAAATTCTTCCGCAGTTCGTTCTCCACCACCCTCACCGAATATATCGACCCGCTCACCGCAATGTGGGCATATAAAACCGCTCATGTTCTCGATGATTCCGATGATTGGGATGCTCATCTTCTGTGCAAACCCTACTGCTTTTCTCGAATTTAGAAGTGCAACGCTTTGGGGAGTTGTCACAATGATCGAACCATCTGCGCCGGTGAGTTGGGCAATGCTGATCGATTCATCTCCTGTGCCTGGCGGTAAATCAACGATGAGGTATTCTATATCACCCCATTGAGCATCCTGCAAAAACTGTTTGATCGCATTGTACTTCATAGGCCCCCTCCATATAATAGGTGCGTCGCTGTCTGGGACCAAAAAAGCCATGGATATCACTTTCAATCCTGGTGGTACGATAGCTGGAAGTATCTTCCCTTCCGGCGTGGAATTCAGTTTCACATCTTCCATTCCGAGCAACTTTGGGATCGTTGGTCCGTGTATGTCCGCGTCCACCAACCCAACATCTTTACCAAACGCGTTCAACGCATACGCAAGGTTTGCAGAGACCGTAGATTTTCCAACCCCCCCTTTGCCCGATATCACCATTATTGTATGCTTTATATGCTCTCTTAACTTATCTTGCTCCTCTTTTAGTTCTGCTTTAAAATCTTTCTCTTTTTCTGCCACTTCTGATCATCCTCCTTTTCTTTCTTCTTTATTTTATTAACCAATAATTCTTGTCTTGAAACACCCTTACTTTAATCTTTTTATCCTTCAGCAAATTTAGATATTTTATCACCTCATTTATCTCCATCGATAAGGCACCCGAGATCTCATCGGTCGTGCAGGGTCTCCTCTTTAATAAATTTAATATATTGCCTTCGGTCTCTTTGCCGACAAGTTTTATTCTGTCATCTTCGAATTCTGTTATCACCTCTGCACCGAGATACTTTGCCACATCATTCATCTTCTCCCAATCGACCGTCTTTGCAATATCCTCGATCGGCGGTCGTATCGGTGTGTTCAACTGTATCTTTTCTGCACCGATCGTCTCTAATACTCTTTTCATCGCGTCGATATCTTCTGGTCTGTCGTTGACGCCTTTGACGAGCATAATCTCGAGCCAGATCTCACCACTATATCTTCTTGTAAACGACGTGAGCCCATCTATAATTTTTTCAATCTTCAAAGACGGATGTGGTCTATCTATTGCGTTAAATACATCCTCTGTCACTGCATCCATCGATGGAATGATGATATCTGCGGGTATCAACTCTTTCTGCAGATCTTCGTCGAATAATAACGCTCCATTGGTTAGAACAACTACAGGAACGTCGGAGATCTTCTTTGCCTCTTCAATCAATTTGCCGATATTATCGTTTAGCGTGGGCTCTCCAGAACCTGAAAAGGTGATGTAGTCAAATGGAGAAGGGTCATCCAAGAAATCCCTTAGATCTTTTATTATCTTCTCTTTCTTGATATATTCCCTCCTTTGAACGGTCTTATCCGTTGTTCTCCCCAATTGGCAGTAGATACAATCAAAGCAACACGTTTTATAGGGAACTATATCTACACCCAGCGATAGTCCAAGTCTTCTCGACGGAACAGGACCGAAGATACTACTTATCTTCATGAAAAAATAAAAAAATAAAAAAATTCATCAACTTTTATCAATACTGGTAAGGTCCGTATCCAGACTGATAAGGTCCGTATCCAGACTGATAAGGTCCGTATCCAGACTGATAAGGTCCATATCCGTAAGATCCTCTACCGAATCCTCTACCGAATCCTCTACCGAATCCTCTACCGAATCCTCTACCGAATCCTCTACCGAATCCTCTACCCGAAACGGGATTCATGTAACCCGGCACCGGAAATCCGGCGCAGTATCCAGCCCCTCTTCCGGTCATAGAACCGAAACCCATTGGACCAGTTCCATTTCCTCCTGGCATTTATTTCACCTCCTTCTTTCAATTTCTTCCTTGATCCCTTTTATTCTTTCTCTAATTCCTTTGAGATCGTCTCCCAATGCCCGTTCATCCTCTTCCAACAGCCTCAGTTCATCTCTCAAATCCATCTCCTGGGGTCTCTCAGGATAAGGAGCATTTCCGTACGGATATCCTGACGGTCCTCCATAAGGAGCATTTCCGTATGCCCCTCTCATCCATCCGGGCATTCCTGTCGCATAGTACTGATACCTATTTCCATATCTTCCTGGCATTTTTTACTTTTCACCTCCTATACTACACATAGGAGAACTACTATAAATAGTTTTCTATCATAAACTTAATGACTCAACTAAAAGAGGAATTTCATTATGACCTATACACATCACTTCTCCGATGATGGTATTTGAAAATCGCGATATGTTTTAAATACGGGTGAGATTATTTAAAGCTAATGGTAAAAATGAGTGAAACCATCGGCAAAATACCATTAAAGAAAAAGATAGGGATATCTCTCTCCTATCTTATGCAGGCACTCATCCTCATATATGCGATCTACAGTTTTTGCATGTTAGATTATCTCTATGGCATATGGAGTTTGTTCGCTTTTTTTCTGACTTTAACTCCTTTGGTATTGAAAAGACGGTTTGATATAACGTTACCCTGGGAATTGAGCCTTTTGATCGTTTTAGCGCTCTATCTTCATGTGGGAGGAGGCGTGCTAGGATTATATGAGCTCTTTTATCCTTTTTATGATAAATTTGCACACCTCATATCCTCTATAGTCGTGGCCGTCCTCGGTTTTACTTCTGCGGTCGTCTTGGATCAATACGTAGAATCTGTGAAGATGGATAGATATTTCGTCGCCTTCTTCGTCGTAATATTCACGATGGCAATTGGATCGTTATGGGAGATCGGAGAGTTCGTCTCTGATACGTTTCTTCTCACACAAACCCAACACGGCATTAATGATACGATGTTAGACTTGATATTTGATCTGATCGGTGGAAGCATCGTCGGTCTTCTTGGTGCTGTGTATCTTAAGTATGTGCCGAAAGAAAGGTTTATAAGAGAATTTGAAGCTGACGATCATTCGATAAAAAACTCCATCGAAGAAATTAGTCAAAAGATGAAGTAGATGGGGGGGTTAGATAGGATGCTAAAGAATATAGAGGTCGATAACAGTTAAGAGAAATTTATAGAATTATATAGAAAAGTTTATAGATTATCTAAAACCTACTCTTAGAGTATAGTGAGACAAAATGAAAAAAACAGTTAAAAATTATAGTCTAATAGCA
>CABGHG010000029.1 GCA_902158735.1 Candidatus Methanolliviera sp. GoM_oil | reverse complement strand
CTTGGATTATTGAACGCGTGCGAGCCGAACAAGGTCAATATAACGAGGTACTCTAAAAGGCCATTTACTCCTTATGCGGATAAGGATATTTACGGGGGAATAAAGAAGGAGAGATCGAGGATAATGACCGAGGAAGTAAAAAGGATATACAAAAAGATAAATAAGAGATGGGTCGGAAGGGAGGTGAAGGGAGTTATAACGGAGAAGGGGACGAAGGGAGGATCGATCGCGAGGGATATCTTCTACCATCAGATCATAATAGTAGATAAGATTCCACTTGGAAGCATGGTAAATATTAAAATTGAAGAGGATAGGACGACATATTTCATGGGCAGAGTGATATGAGGCTTCTCTTAATACACGCGGATAGAATCGAGTATGAGGTAAAAGGAAAGACCAAATTTGCAGAGGAGATAAAGGAATCGGCGAAGAAGGGAGAGATGGATGAGGTATTGACGGCATTCATATCCATCGAGAGTATCGACGAGAAGAATCCAGAAGAAGTCGCCGATAAGGCGATAGATGAGATAAGAGACGTTGCCCAAAAGGTCAAAGCAGATAATGTAATGCTCTATCCCTATGCACATCTGAGCGATGATCTAGGCAGTCCAGAGACCTCGATGGAGATACTGAAAAATTTGGAATTAGGACTAAAAGAAGAATTCAATGTAGATAGAGCTCCATTTGGCTGGTATAAATCATTCGAAATCAGTTGTAAGGGTCATCCATTATCCGAGCTCTCAAGAAGGATAACTCCTTCAGAAGAAAAAGAGAAAGAAACGACGGCGATCGAGGCGGAAGAGAAGGCGAAATCCAGCTTTTATATCCTGGATTTAAACGGAGATCTTCACGCGCCAGAGACGTTCAATTTTTCAGAACACAAAAATTTAGAAAAATTTTACATCCACGAATTTTCCAGACGCAGAACTTCGGATAAAGTACCTCCCCATGTTCCTCTGATGCGAAGGGAAGAGATCGCAGATTACGAACCTGCATCAGATCCAGGAAACATGAGATATTACCCGAAAGGGCGGCTCATAAAATCCCTGCTTGAGGACTACGTCCTCGAGAGATGTATGGAAGACGGGGCGATGGAGGTGGAGACGCCGATAATGTATGATACGGCACATCCTGCGCTCAAGGAATATCTAAAAAGATTTCCGGCGCGGCGATACGAGATAAATTCCGAGAAAAAGAAATTATTTTTGAGGTTTTCCGCCTGTTTTGGCCAATTTTTGATGAATAAAGATATGACAATCTCGTACAGAAACCTTCCGCTCAAGATGGTCGAGATGACCAGATACAGTTTTAGAAAGGAGAAGAGAGGAGAACTAACCGGTTTGAGAAGGCTCAGGTCATTCACGATGCCCGATATGCATACGATCTGTTATGATATGAGAGAGGCGATGGAAGAGTTCAAGAGACAGTATAGATTGAGTATGGATCTTCTCGATGATATAGGATTAAAAAAAGAGGATTACGAGGTCGCGATAAGGTTTACCAGGGGATTTTACGATGAGAATAAAGAGTTCATCCGAGAACTTGTTGAGACGATCAAAAAACCTGTCCTCATAGAGATCTGGGAAGAGAGATTCTTCTATTTCGTCTTGAAATTTGAGTTTAATTTTATAGATGCACTCGATAAGGCGAGCGCACTCTCCACGGTTCAGATAGACGTCGAAAACGCAGAAAGATACGGTATAAAATTCGTGGATAAAGATGGATCAGATAAATTTCCAATCATCTTGCATTGCAGCCCTAGCGGGGCGATAGAGCGGGTGATGTACGCGCTCCTTGAGAAGGGAACGATGGAAGATATTCCTACCCTTCCGACGTGGCTCTCTCCTACACAGATAAGGATAATACCGATTAATGAAGAAGACCTCGATTATGCAGAAGAGATCTACGAGAAGATCAAGATAAGTGGTATAAGGGGAGACATAGACGATAGAGATGAAACCTTAGGGAGAAAGATAAGGGATGCAGAGATGGAATGGATACCTTACATTGCTGTGATAGGGGATAGAGAGAAGAAGAACAGGAATCTAAGTGTCACGATGAGAAAGAAGAAAGAGAGAGAAGAGATAAATATCGGAGATCTTTTGACGATCATAAAGAGTGAGACAGAAGACCTACCGATGAAGCGGCTATCTCTGCCATATAAATTGTCTATGAGGGCTAAATTCGTATGAAAGAATTAGATCTCTATAACATGCCAAGAAAGAGGATGATCGGGATACCTCTGGTAATCCTTATCGTCTGTATAGGAATCCTCTGCTTCTCTTACGCGTTAAACGGAAGCCCTGTCAAATTGGGATACGATTTTACCGGTGGGACTGCCGTTTCCGTTCCTTCCTCAAAAGCTGTGGAAGAGGTGGAGCAAAACTACCAGAAATATGACCTGCTATTCGTGCGAGAGATCGGTTCGAGAACGATGCTCCAGTTTGGCCCCATGAGCTCTGATGAAAATAGTCAGCTCAAAGAAGAGATAACAGGGGAGTATGGAGAGGATGTTATGTTCAGCCATACAGGTGCCGCTTTCGGCAGAGACCTTCAACGTTGGGCCGAGATAGCGGTCTTGATGGCATTTGCTCTAATGGCGACGATTGTATTCATCGTATTTAGACACCCCTTACCCTCATTCATCATCGTATTCTGTGCAGCAGCAGATATAATCATAGCAATGGCGATGATGAACGTATTTGGGATAGAACTGAGTCTTGGAACGGTCGCCGCCCTTCTGATGTTAATCGGTTATTCTGTCGACACGGATATACTCCTCACGAACAAGGTATTGAAGGAGAAAAAACATTCCAAAGAAGACTTCAAGAGGATATTTAAGACGGGCTACACGATGACGACGACGAGTTTAGCGGCAATAGTTGTCATGTTCCTTGTCTCGACATTCTCTTATCTCTTCACATCTTATACACAGATATCAATATTAAGGGAGATGTCTGCGATATTAATATTCGGTCTGGTGGCAGATCTCTGGAATACCTGGCTCTTTAACGTAGGCATGCTAAAAACATATATCGAGAAGAGGGGGACAAGATGAGGGATCTATTCAAGAATGTAAGATTCTGGCTGCTGATAATACTTGTCATACTCTCCATCTGCCTCATACATCCAAGCATCTCGGATGGGAAATTTCAGACGAACTTAAATTTTGGTCTTGATTTGAGTGGTGGCTCTTATCTAAGAATGAAACCAGATGCGATGATCATAGGCGTGGATCTCCCAACATCAAAGGAAGAATCGGTCGCAGATTACCTCGAGAAGAAGCTGGATACGACAGTTACTCCGGTATATTACGGTGGAGAAGAGAGATACGAAGTGAGAAAGATCGTAGAGAGAGAGAAACTCGAAGAGATTCTTGGAAAGAAGGGTGGTCATCTGACCTATTATGAACTCGGGATAACCAAAGAAACATTGGATCAGACGAAGCGCATTTTAGAAGATAAATTGAATATGCTCGGGGTGAAAGACATCGTAGTCAGAACGATGGGGGACAAATATATAGTGGTGGATCTAGCAGGTGTAAATTTATCCGATGCAGAAAATATTGTCTCTTCCCCTGGTGTATTCGAGCTGAGAATTAAGACAGAGGGGGAAGAGACGAAACATATCCTCTATGGGGATGATATTTCGAGCGTTGACCCGATGCCCACAAGAACGGGATACGGAGATAATGCACCATGGGGCGCCGGATTTACGTTGAGCGAGAAGGGGGCAGATAAGTTTAGAGAGGCGACATTGAGATACGGTGCCGTTGATGATCCGGAAAGACATCCCATATCCATGCTTCTCGATGGAAGGGATATCGGATTTTCTGCACCTATCTCTCCAGAACTGGCATCCGGCCTGAGGGAGAAGAAATCGTACGGGTTGGTCGCACAGACCGGAATTGGAGAAGAGGGAAAGAAGAGGGCAGAAGATCTGATAATACATTTAAGCGCCGGAGCATTGCCCGTGAAGCTCTCGATAGATATGTCTGGGCAGGTTCCCGCAACGCTCGGAGAGCAGTTCAAGAAGCAGATCGGTTTGATGATTGTGCTCGCTTTGATCGCGGTCTCACTGATAACCGGATATAGATATAAACGCCGCGAGATTGTATTACCCATGTTGATAACCACTTTTTCCGAGGTGATAATCATACTCGGTTTTGCCAGTATGCCCCGGATAGGATGGCAACTCGATATACCAAGCTTAGCAGGTATTATAGCGGTTATTGGAACCGGAATAGACCAAATGATCGTGATAACAGATGAACTTATCAAATCAGAGACGCCTACGGGGTCAAAAACCAAAAAGAAAACCAAAAAGATTAATGCACCGAAGAGAGAGGTTGTTCGATCACGCAAGGGGTATGAGAGGGGATTGTCAAACGCGTTTAAGATAATAGTGGTATCTGCCGCAACGACAATATTTGCCATGGCACCCCTCTTATTTATGGGGCTTGGAAAGCTCAGCGGATTTGCCTTGACAACGATCGTTGGGGTATTAATCGGAATTTTGGTCACGAGACCTGCTTACGGAGCGATCATAAAAGAGACGATGGCATCATGATGTTCAATAGATTTCTAGGAAGATCTGCGTTAAAACCGAGAATTGCCAAGAGCAGAAGGATAGATCTATTACGACTTAGAGGGAATCTGCAAACGGGGTCTGCATTGCGGAGCGGATCCAAAGATACATATTATATAGTGGCATCCGTCGAGGTTGGAAATACGACCACGAAGTGCATTCTAACCGCAACCAACTTGAGGGAGGGTAAGGCATATATCATAAATAAGAAGGTAAAGATGACGAGGGACGTCAGACCACCTAAGCCTGGAGAAGAGGTCTTTGGAAGAACGTTGGATGAAACCCCCCTCACAAGAGAATCCGTCTCGGAATTGGTGAGAGACACACTCCTTGAGGCACATAAAGAATCTGATCTAAATATAAAGAGAGATTTAAACTTTGCTGTTAGATCAACTGGCGTAGTTGCCGGATTCGACTCCCCGGATGATGTTGGAACTTTTGTTTTAGCCTTGGCAGATGGTTGTCTGTCTGCTGGTGTCCCAACGAGAAATATGACACCTGCTATTAGTATAGATGGGTTGCCAAAGAATATTAGAAAATTTAGCCTTCTTGAGAAGGTATATTTCGATGGCGGCGTCGGTGGGGTTATTCCGCCTTTTGGTTCCACAGGTGTTGAGATCGTCGCGAATGAGATGGAAGGAGAGTTGGCAACGGTTGGAATCAAGGAAGGGGCTAAATGGGCAGGCGTAGATTTTAGAAATCCTTGCGTTTCTATGGATTTTGGGACGACGCTCGACGGCAGGATAACAGATGATGGTATTCCATATGCAAAGACCATCGGAAATTTTTGTGGACTTGCAGGCGCTATACCAGATAACATCGTTAAAGGGGCTCTTGAGGAAGATAATATTACCGCACTGGATCTCTTCAAAGAGAAGAATCAAGGGTTTTCTAAACGGAAAAAATTCAAAGGATTTTTTAGTGGTCGCAAGAGAAGAGAGGCAAGCATAGAAAACTATACGGAGAAGATTCACGATATGATAAGGATAGAAAAAGTCCCCCTCGATAGAAAGAAGTATGGTTATATACCGGTTAATCCCAAAGTGGCTGAAGATATTGGTGTCACGTTGATAGGATGCGACGTGGGAGAGAACGGAGATAGACTAAACGATTTGAGGGAGATAGGCAGAGAGATAATGGAGAAGGATGGTCTTGAGATGCTCTCTTCTACGATAGACGTGGTCTGTGCGGTGATGGTGGAGAGACTACTTAAGGTAGCACTTAAAGAGGGTTTGATAGGCGATAAAACAGCGATAGGACTTACAGGAAGGGCCGCAATAACGGGAAATAAACCTTCGTTGATATTAGAGCTAATTGAAAGGCTAAATTTATATAGTAGCCCTGAAGAAAACGTGGTTTTTGTAGATGATGGTCTGGCGAGGGGAGCAGCCGCGATGGCAAGATGTATGAACTCCTTGGGGAACCCTAAAAATCCGATAGGTGGAGTGAGGGGAAAAAAATGTGTCCTTAGCGAGAGGATAAAACGCCAACAGAGAAAGATGGAGGGGTGATATGGACGATGTTATAATAGTTGATGGGTCAAGATATTCCATAGGGAAGGCGAACGAGGAATTCGAAAAGAATAGAGATCTGAGGATTTTGTATCCTGTAAATCCGGAATTTTTTTCGGTGGATCTATTCGACGACGTAGAGAAGATGGACGATATCTTAAGGGAAGAGATGGAATATATAAAGGGAGAATCACCGAGCGGGATAGATCGTAAGAATCTGTTCGTCTTTTATGGCACGGCAGAAGACGTATTGAGCTACGTGAAGAGAAAAAACGTCAATAAAATAAGATTATTTATAACAAACCAAGTTGATAAATTTAACAAAATAGATTTTACCGATATCATAAACAATTCCAAAATTCCAGTCGAGGTTGAGAGAGGGACAATACTGCCGGAAGATGTAAGGATCTGGGATATCATCGTGAAAAACGTCATCAGCATGGATGTACCAGGGACAAGGGATGATCTGCTGAAGACACTCAAAGAAAACAAGATATCGGGGGTTCCGGTAATCAGAGATGGACACCTCGTGGGGATAGCTACGAGAACGGATATTTTAAAGAATTTAGAGGAAGACCAGCTGGCTATGCTCATGACGAGAAATCCAATCACCATATCCCCCCATTCAAGTGTGATAGAAGCAGCTAAGGTCTTATTGGATAATAACATAAGAAGATTGCCGGTGGTCCTGGATACCGTCTTGGTAGGCATAGTGACCGTTTCAGACATAATAAGGTGCATTGCAAACATTGGGATAGAGGAGGAGATCAGAGATTATGTCAGTGAGGAGGTAACTTCCGTGTGGGAGGATACCCTTCTGCCCGTTGTCACCCGGATAATGGATCTTGCAAAGAGGAAGGCGCTTCCCGTTCTTGATAACGCAGGCCAACTTACAGGCATCGTCACCGACGAGGATATAATAAGGGTTAGCAAAATAGAAGATTATATTGAAGTTTTTGCCGATTCTCCGGGATATGACAATGACGAATGGACGTGGGAATGTGTTAGAAACGTTGAAAGCCACTATTACGGCGTGTCCAAGATTGAACAGCCGACGATACCGGTCAAGAATATCATGGCAAGAGACGTTGTAAAAGTCAGCAACACTTCAAAGGCGAGCGGATGCGCGCTTAGGATGGTAAGAAACAGGATAGACCAGCTTCCTGTTGTCTCGGCAAAAGATGAGCTTATAGGAATGCTCCATGATAGAGATTTGATGAAGGTATTGCTCTAGATTAGCGGATGAGGGGAAAAGATGATATGAGCAAAGAGGGAAAGGAAAAACTGATCGAGATAGCAAAGGAACTTAAGGAACACCTTCCCTTTACCACTCTTGGAGCATTCACGGGAATCCTTGTTATGGCAATGATCATATTCGCTGAAGTCTCCTCTGAGACCTCCTACAAAGCCTTTTACACCTTACATCCAATCCACGTGGTATTGAGTGCAATAGTAACCACGTCCATGTATAAGGAACACAATTTGGCAAAGAGTAGTATTTTGAAGATAATCCTGATTGGTTATATCGGATCGATCGGCATAGCCACACTGAGCGATTCCATAATCCCATATATGGGAGAAGTATTACTTTGTCTGCCCAATCCAGGGATCCATATAGGTTTCATTGAGAAATGGTGGCTTGTAAACCCGTTGGCATTTCTTGGTATCGCGATCGGTTATCTGAGACCCACCACCAGGTTTCCACATGCAGGGCACGTCTTGATAAGTACATACGCATCTCTATTCCATATAACAATGGCTTTGGGTGCAACGATCGACTGGATTTTATTCCTCCCAATCTTTCTGTTTTTATTCCTCGCGGTCTGGATTCCTTGCTGTGGAAGCGATATAATATTTCCCCTCTTATTCTCGAGAAAGGAGTGATTAATCTTCAGATTTTCGATGGTTTAAAATACTATAAAAGTAGTAAATAGCTATTCTGGTACATAATACACGAGGGTCAACTACCCCTCCCTCACGGAAGGGGCTTGAATAAGTCCCTAGTTGATTAGGAGGTTCAACAAAAATGTTGAACAGAAGTTGTTTAGGTTATGACACCCCGGGATACTCCTCTAGTCCCGTGCATTGCAAATCGAAGATTTGCGAGCAGCAGATCAAAGATCTGCTACAACTGTCGTCTAACTTTAAAAGTCCGAAAGGGGTTAAAGACGGTGAGTTAGATGCAACGAAATCTTTGATTTCGTGCCGTGAAAATGCAATCAAATCTTCGATTTGGTGCACGCAAAATGAAACATTTTGCTGTGAAACATTTTCGCATGTAAAAAGCCTTTATGGTTGGAAATCGAAGATTTCCCCATCCCATAAACCAAAGGTTCATGAGGACAACGACTCCGAAGAGGACCTACTCCGACATACAGGAGGCCTTAAAGGCAATATGTATGTGTTAAAGCAAAGCCCAATTCATCCCCTCCCTCACGGAAGGGGTCTTCTTGGGCAAAGGAGATAAAAATGGTAAAAGTCCCAGAAGAGATAAAAGAGATGTTGGAGAAACAGGCTATCGAGAAAAAGGTGCCGATATCCACCTGCAGCGATGATGTGCCAAATGTGATATATGTGGGTTTCATAAAGATGCATGGTGATGAGGAGGTTCTGATAGGAGATAACTTCTTAAATAAGACGAGGAAAAATTTGGAGAAGAATCCAAGGCTCGCTTTTGTTCTGTATGACCTAGAGAAGAAGAAATCCTACCAATTGAAGGGAAGCGTAAAGATATACGAAGAAGGGGAAATATACGAGGAGACAAAAGCATGGATAAAGAAGAAAAGTGAGAAATACCCCGCAAAAGCGGCTGTTTTAGTCAAGATAGAGGAGATATACGACTCTATGGGGAAAGTGGGGGCAGGAGAGAGGATTCTATAATGATCTTAAGATCCCAATCATCTTCTCTTTCTTTTTGATCGCTCTATCAGCGGCAATGCGAACTTTCTCTCTCATCATATCCGAATTCTTTGAATATTCCCCAACGATCTTTTTTACCGGTGTATAGGGGGATTCTCTAAATTTTGGCACGAATTCTTCTCTTTCTTCATCTATAACGATCTCGCTCCCCTCTCCCTCTTCGACGTGTCCGATCTCATCGATCTTTATCTTTCCATTCAAAACTTTTTTCACTCCCAAGACGGCATCTTCCGGGCATATTATGAGGAGAGAATCTAAAGAGACACCCAGATAATCGATCTTATGCCTTTCTAACAGATCAAATACCTTTTCATTTACCAAATCCCGTATCTTCTTCTCATAAAAGACGAGTTTAACGCCTGCAACCTTTGCTATCTCATTTGCATCGCCCCTTAACCCGCCATTTGTAATATCTGTCATCGCGTGAATTTTTTTGATAATTCCACTCTCGATGAGCGCGTCACACGCCTTTAAGAATTTTACATTCAACGTCTCTGTAACAACGTCTCTTTCGTCGTAGTATAGTGCAGCAGTTGAGATCGTCCCACCTCCAGCCCCTTCAGTCATCAGTATGACATCTCCGGGCTTCGCATCTATTCTCGCGGTTAAATCTTCTGCTATACCGACAGCTCCGACACACCCCGTCATCCTATCTCCTATCACCATATCTCCACCTATCCTGAGCGTTGAGCCCGTTATGAGTGGAACTCCCATCACCTCGGATACTGATGAGATCCCGGCAATATGATCGAATATCTTTGTAACGTCCCCATCATCCGCCAGATGTATATCAGATAACAGAGCAATTGGTCTTGCCCCCATCACATATATATCCCGAAGGGTGGCTCTCGTCACGTGAAATCCTGCCAGAAAGGGAAAATCGCTCAGACGGGAGTGCATACCATCGACGCTGACGACGATATATGACCCATCCTCTCTCACGGCACCAGAATCATCTAAGAATGTGGAATCTATCTCCGCCGATGTTCTTCCTATCACCTCGGATATCTTCTCATGGACGTAAAAATCTCCCATCCCCCTTGAACCAACGCCGAATTCACCCATATTCACACCCGACTTCTCATAACCGATAAATTCATCTTCTATATCTAACGTTGCCTCGGATTCATTTAGAATAGCCTCAGCCAACTTCTCTGCCTTCTCTCTTCCAATATCTTTGAACTCTAAGATCCTTTCCACTACCTTCTCCTTTATCTCTTTCCTATCCACCCGTTTTCTCGTCAAATTCTTTGTATAGCCCTCTAAATCCATCAGCACATCTCCAAAAAGTTAGAGAGAATTTTTATTCCATCTTCTCCACTCTTTTCAGGGTGAAACTGCGTTCCATATATCTTCTTCTCTGGGTAGAATATAGAAGCGGCAAATTTCTTTCCGTACTCCGATTCCGCGAGCACATATCTTTCATCCGTCTGAACATAGTAAGAGTGGACAAAATAGAAATAATTTCTCTTCATTCCTTCAAAGAGAGGATCTTCAACGTTTATTTTGATATTATTCCAACCCATATGAGGTATCTTCAGACCTTTCATCTCCTCCCCATCAAATTTTATCACCCTTCCCGGTATGATCTTTAAGCCATCGATAAGGCCTCCTTCCGTGCTTTCTCTCACCAAAATTTGCATCCCGAGACATATTCCAAGAATTGGTTTTCCATCATCGATTAATTCATAAATTATGGATTCTTTTCCCTCTAATTTCTCCATTGCACTCTTGAATGCTCCAACACCGGGTAAAACGATTCCATCCGCCTCTTTTATCGATCTGTCATCATTTGTTATGAAAGGTTCCGCGCCGACCTTCTCAAATCCTTTTTTTATACTTCTCAGGTTCCCCAAACCATAGTCTATGATTGCTATCTTTTTTGCCATCGCGTATATCACTGCATCAGAATTAATTACCAATCATATAAAAATTCTCCATCGTCTTTGATCTTTCAAAAGATCGGTGGGTTTATATGGAAACGGAGAGGGGAGAAGACGAAAAAATGCGATCTTCGGAGAGTCAAAACCGCGTGGTCATCTACACGATCGGACACAGCAACCTCGATCTTGAAAGGTTTTTGGACTTGTTGAAAGAGAATGAAATTGAAGTCTTGGTAGACGTCAGGAGCGTTCCATTCAGCAGACATGTCCCCCAATTCAATATGAAAAATATAAAAGAGAGAATCAAATCTGCAGGAATCGAATACATCTTCATGGAGGATGAACATGCTGGAAACGTTCTCGGAGGAAGACCGAGAGATATGGCGTGTTACGAGAACGGAAAGATTGTCTATGAATACGTGATGGAGAAGAGCTGGTATAAAGAAGGTATCTCGGCGTTGATTGAACTTGCAGATAAGAAGAGAACCGCCGTCATGTGCAGCGAAGAAGATCCTTATAGGTGTCACAGACATTATTTGATCACACAGAGCTTGATAAAAAAAGACGCCATCGTTCTTCATATAAGAAAAGACGGGAGAAAGGAAGAAGTGAAGAAAGAGAAGAAAACAATCCAAAAAAAGCTATTTTGAACATGGAGATATATACAATTGGTTTCACCAAGAAAAGTGCAGAAGGATTCTTCGAGATATTAAAGAGAAACAAGATCGAACGGGTAATAGATGTGAGACTCAACAATACGTCTCAGCTCGCCGGATTTACAAAGAGGGATGATCTGGAATATTTTTTGAGGGAATTATGTGGTATAGAATATCGTCATCTCAAATTTCTCGCGCCGACGAAGGAGATCAGGGACCAATACAACAAGAGTAAAGATTGGGACAGTTACAAAAGAGAATACATCAAATTGATCGAGAGAAGAGATATATTGAAGAAACTCAAAAAATCTTTTAAAGAAAGAACGTGTCTTCTTTGCAGTGAAGCAACGCCGGATCGTTGCCATCGGCGACTATTGGCCGAATATCTGAAAGAACATTGGGAAGATGTCGAGGTGGTACATCTGTGAATTTAGATATTAAAGATAAAGAGAAGATAAAAGAATTTTATGAGGTAAGAGCGAAGATAAATGAACTTAGGAAGCGCAAATCCGAACTTAGAGAAGATTTACTTTCGACGTTTGACTCTCACAATACGGATGAGCTTCTGGCAGATGATATATACGTGTATCGTAAGAACAGTCCAAAGATAATTTGGGATGAATCTGCTTTAAGATCGATACTTGACCCGAAGGGATTATGGGAAGATGTTCTTGCGGTCGATGACAAGAAGGTTCGATCGTTGATCGAGAAGGGCGTGATTGCAGAAGACGAGATCAAGAGGGCAGAGAAAGAATTGAAGGATATATGGTATGTGCGTGTGAAACGGATCGCTTCCAGCCCTGTTTCTAATACTTCTGTTTCTGATACTTCTGTTCCTGATGCTCCTGTTCCTGATCATACCACTTCCAATGTCAAAATATTGGCCATCACCGATTTGAGCAGAATGCACAGGGGTGGAGTCTGTATATTTGGGATCGATGAAGAGGGCAATCAGATAAGACCAGTCATCCCTTATTCTGATATAAATGAGAATTATCTCTTCGATGGTGATAGGCAGATCATAAAACCTTTCTCTGTGGTAGAAATTCATCTCATCCGCCATCTATCGAATCCGCCGCATACGGAGGATTGGGAGATAGATACAGAACATAAACCGAGATTGATAAAAGATCTCCCAGAAGGGGAAAGAAAACCCTTCTTGCGGAAGATATTGGATGAGTCGGTTGAAGAGATATTTGGAGCGGAGATTCATGAGAATAAGCATATAAATCCGGGAGAGGGAAATAGATCATCGGGAACGATAAAGGTAAAAGAAGTTTTATCTGTTAAATATTCGATGAAAGAAGAGGAAAGATACGAATGCAGGATAACATTTTCAGATAGGAGTGGAGAGAGTTACAACCTGCCGGTCACAGATTGTAAATTTAGAAGATACTGCGATGATCAGAGAATCAAGAATCATAAAAGCACAGGTATTATAGGCAAGGAATTACAACAAAGATTGAATGAAAGTGATCTTTTCCTCCGCGTCGGACTCGCAAGGATTTATAAAGGTCTGCACTGGCTTCAAATTTCCGGCTTACATGCGTTTCCGGATTATGAAGAGGAGACTTGCGGAAATGAAGTTAACATGGAATTAGCATATCAATCGCTACAAAAATATTTTGGTTATACTTCATTTCTTCCTCTTCAGAAGGATATCATTAGAGATATCCTGAATAAAAACGATCTCTTTGTCTTAATGCCAACTGGCGGCGGCAAATCTTTATGCTATCAATTACCAGCCCTCCTTCTGGATGGTATAACGATCGTTGTCTCGCCACTCATTGCTTTAATGAAGGACCAGGTCGATGGTTTAAAAGCAAATGGTATCGCCGCAGCATATATTAACAGCTCATTGAGTTATACTGAGATACAACACATAAAATCTGAATTGTTGGAGAACAGAATCAGCATTCTTTACGTTGCTCCAGAAAGAATAATGATGCCAGACTTTCTATCATTTTTACAGCATTTAAATATCAGCTTGATCGCCGTTGATGAAGCCCATTGTATCTCCGAATGGGGGCATGACTTCAGACCAGAATATCGCAAGTTGAAATTGCTTAAAGAGATTTTTCCTCAAGTTCCTTTAATTGCACTGACAGCAACCGCCATCCCTAAGGTGCAAGAGGATATCATAACACAGTTAGATCTATCCAATCCAAAGATATATAAAGCGAGCTTCAACCGAGAAAACCTGTTCTATCAAGTTAAACCAAAAGATAACGCCTATCATCAGTTACTTCAATATTTGGAGCACCACAAAAAGGATTCAGGGATAATTTATTGTCACAGCCGCAGATCCGCTGAAAGTTTAGCGAATAAACTTCAAGAAGAGGGTTATCGTGCTTTACCTTATCATGCAGGATTGGATTCTAATTTAAGGACTAAAAATCAGGATAAATTTGCTAAAGACGATGTTGAGATAATAGTGGCGACAATAGCCTTTGGGATGGGGATAGATAAGCCAAATATACGTTTTGTAATCCACTACGATTTACCTAAAAATCTTGAG
>CABGHG010000028.1 GCA_902158735.1 Candidatus Methanolliviera sp. GoM_oil | reverse complement strand
TATTCTACTTGGTAATTTGGACATCGGCGATGATGTGAAGATAGATGGTGGGTTTGAGTCGAAGGGGTGGATCGTCATAAGAAATCCTCCCCCTATTGTCGTTTTCATCATCTTATATCTGATGACGCTATTGAAACTTGGAAGAGGAGAAGAATTTGAAAAAATTTTGGATGAACTCTCTGAGGATGATACCGGGGATACGCTTAAACGTATCTTTATATGCCCCGAATCAACGTTCATAGATGCGCAAAAATTGAGCGTAAAAACACCTATAGAGATCGGAGAAGCATGCAATATCATTGGAACTATAGAAGCAGATGATATCAAGATCGAAAAAGAGACCACGATTCTTGGAGGTATCGAATCGAATAATGACGTTGAGATCGCAAAAAATTCTGAGATACACGGCGACGTCCATGCCCGCGGCAGGGTTACCTTAGATAGAGACGTACGTATACTTGGGAAGATAAGGGCGAAAGAGATCGTTATAAGATAAGAGACCACGAGTGAACTACCCCTTCTTACGGAAGGGGACTTCTTGGCGAAGGAGTTAAAATGTCCTTACCTTCGCCCCAAAATTTCTTGCCTTTGTTACCACGACGTTTTTATTACCCAAAAGTCTACCGACTCCCTCTTTTATCTCTCTGTTTTTATTGTCTATGATTCCATAGACGGTTGGTCCGAAGGAGCTTAATCCCACGCCATACGCGCCGAGATCCAACATCGATTCCATCAATTCATTTATGAAAGCAGGCTGTAACCCCACCTCTACCTTCTTGAAACCTGTCCTTTGAATCCTATTGACCGCTTCACCAAAGCTTTCTATATCCTTTTCTAATAGCGATGGAATCATCTTCAATAGGATCAGGTGGCTGAGTTCTCTAACGTCTTTTGTATCTATGGGGCAGAACCTCTGGAATATATCAATCTCTCTGTCCCCGTGAGATCCTTTAATATCTGGTATGGCGAGGACGATCTTCCAATCCTCCGGAAAATCGTATCTTACTATTAGAGGGGGAGGTGAAGCGTTTGATGCTGAAGATGGCATGTAGTCCTTTTTTTCTCCTACTTCTCCGAAACTATGCCCCGCATCCAGAATAAAGCCTCCACCTTCAAATGCCGCGGTTCCAATCCCGGATGTCCCCCCTCTACCTACGATTCTTGCGATCTCTCTGGTACTAAACTTTCTTCCAAAGAGTTCTGATACGGCCTTTCCCGCTGCAATAGACATTTGGGTTCCAGAACCGAGGCCCACGTGCATCGGATAATCATTTCTAACCCTAAACTCTACTCCTGTCCTAATTCCAAGGTGATTTAACATCATATTGGCGGCACGGACGATATGATCTTTTTCTTCATCTGGGACTTGGTCGTATCCCGAAACATTAGTCACATCTGCTATCTTTGCCTCGATCAAAAATCTCGGATCATCGAGGGTTATTCCTACTCCCCCATCTATCCTTCCCCCTTCGCCATTAAGATCTATGAGCGTTAGATGCAGCCTTGAAGGAGTCTCTATAATTACTTTAAACTCGTTTTGAAAACTGCTGTAGGGGAAGATCTCATAAATATCGATCAAGATCTCCCCTTTTCTTATGATACTATAATTTCTTCTCAGAAGGATCTCTTCTTCAAATACGCCGAAAATTTTGCTCAACTCTTCATTTGCACGTGTATAATCGATATCTTTGATCTCTCGTCTAGATTCTATCTTGTATTTCTCCATTATCTTTCCTATGGGGATATCAGCACTAAATAAGTCCTCGCTGAAATCTTTATCCGCCCGCCTCAATGGAGCATAAGAGATAGCATATATAAGGGGTTTATTGTTCTTTTTATTATAAATTCTAACTATACGCTCGTTTATTTCGTCTTCGTTCGCCACGCCGAGTTTTTCTGCAATCTTTTCATCGGCTTCGACGATCTTCTGATGAAGAGTTTCGATCCCCACTTCTCCACCTATGAGTATCTCCAACGTATTCGTTATGGAACCGTCGGTGGTCAAAAGGAGCTTCTGTTGTGCGCTCAATCCTCCAAGATCTCCCTCTATTTCCCTTATCTTATCAACGAGATTCAATTTATTTTAAGCCCCGTATTGGATGACGCTAGATGATGTTACCTACCTATTTATGGTTTTAGAATAGCTGTATTTATGGTTTAGTATAAGAGTTGATGAAGATTGGATCTTTTTTAAAATCGAAAGTTGATAGAAACCCTCTATAAAAATAAAAAAATTAAAAAAATGATGAGGGGTCACCTCATCAAACGAGCCCCTCAGAAGGCGCCAAATTATTTAGAGCTAGCGTTGCGATCTTCAATACATCCTCCATGATCTTATCGTTCTCCGGAAGATCCAATTGTTCTAGCAGCCTCCCCATTATTTCGGGCGTCATAATCCTCTCTATATACGGAACAATCGGTTGAAGTATGACCTGTAATGCCCCCTTCGCAAAACTCGCTTTATATACGGCACCCACGATATCCATCAATCGCTGACTACCTAAAAGAGGAACGACCACACTTGTTAGACGATCCACCAACTCATCCCTCAACAAATTCTCATCGCTCATTTAGATCACCTCAATGCGAAATTATTACATTCATCAGCCATTTTGTTAACCCACTCCAATCCGCCGTTATGCTCTTTACCTGTGTGAACTCTTCTACGCCCTGTTCACTCATCTCTCTTCCCCATCCGCTCTGTTTGTATCCTCCAAAGGGCATATCTGCCGTGAGCATATGGTACGTATTTATAAAGACTGTGCCCGCCTTGATCTTTCTCGCAACTCTTACGGCCCTCTCTTTATCGTGCGTCCAAACAGCCCCGGCGAGGCCATAGGTAGTGTCGTTCGCCATCTCTATCACTTCTTTCTCAGTTGAGAAGGGTATCACGCATAGAACTGGGCCAAATATCTCCTCTCTCGCTATCCTCATATCGTTCGATACGTTGTCGAATACTGTGGGTGCGACGAAGAAGCCGTCCTTCAACTCTCCCTCTCGAGGTCTGTAACCACCGCACAGCAAAGTTGCACCCGCATCTTTCCCATATTCGATATACTTGAGATTCTTTTCCATCTGGGTTTCTGTGACCAGAGGACCTATGTTGGTCTTAAGAGAGAGCGCGTTGCCGATCTTCAAGGATTTTGACAGTTCGACAAATTTCTTGGAGAATTTCTCATGTATAGTGTCTTGCACGAAGATCCTGCTACCATCGATACATATCTCACCGTTTAGGAAATATCCGCCAATCATTGCCGCCGTTGCAGCCTCGTCAACCGAAAAGTCATCGAAGATGATATTCGGGGACTTTCCTCCAAGCTCCAACGTCACCTTCTTCAAATTTCCGAGCGCATTTTGGACGATCTCTTTTCCTGTTATCCCTTCACCGGTAAAACTTATGTGGTCCACCTTCGTATTCTTTGCCATCTCCACGCCCACAACCGGCCCCGGACCCGTTATGATATTTAGCGCACCCTTCGGTATGCCCGCCTTCTCGAACATCTTTCCCAAATCTAATGTGGTTAAAGGCGTCTGACTGGCCGGTTTAAAGACCACGGTATTGCCATCTATCAACGCGGGGGGTAGTTTCATCATACACTCTCCAAAAGGAGCGTTCCAAGGTGTTATTATGGCAACAACCCCATCCGGTTCCCTCCAGACCTTTTGATCTAATGGAAATTCACCGGAGACCTTTTTTGGTTCTACCAGCTTTTTGGCCTGCGCACAGACGTATCTCATGTGGGCGGGCAGCATCATCGTCATCGACGCGTGCTCCAATACCGGAACTCCGTTACACATGGCATCCAACTTGCTGATCTCCCACGCCTTCTCCGCTATCATATCGGTTACCTTGTAGAAGATCTTTGTTCTCTCCTCAATTGACATTTCAGGCCATGGTCCGTTGTCAAAAGCATCCCTCGCCACGTCTATCGCCCTCTTGGTATCCTCAACATCGCATTTCTGGCATTTGACGAAGGATTTTCCGGTGGACGGGTTTATGATGCTGTAGGTATCCCCCTTAGAAGACGTCGTCCATTCCCCATCGATGAATACCTTCTGTTCCTCAAATTTTTCTTTATACTTTACCATCTAATCACCTATGTTTTTATTTCATCTTTAATACATATACTTTTGGATTTTTGATAATATATTTATAGAGGAAAAAAATTATCTAATGATCATGGAGGAAAGCAGAGAAAAGGGAATTTCTAGTATTGGTGATCTGTTGGGGGGCATGTTGGGAGGAATGACGGATCTTCTTAGATCGGTGTTGAGCTTGGATCTTTTGGGTGGCATAGTAAAACCTATGGTGAAGATAGCCATGTCGCTGATGAGTCCCGTCTTCGAGCTGGTCAGTCGTTTGGTTGGGGCGGTGATCAACATGCTGGCACCTCCCCTGCTCGAAGCTGTCGGTTCTCTCTTGGGAGCTGTTGGTCCCATACGGGAATCTTTGACTGGCATGTTCGGCTCTTCTGATTAAACGAGGATGATCAAAATGGATGAGTATAAAACAGGTAAGGAAAGGACCATGGATACCGCTGGTGATGTCTTGGGTGGCGTGTTGGAGGTAGCTACCCCGGTGCTTACGGGGATCTTAAAAGCTATAGATCTTAAACCCATCATAGGGCTGGTAAACGAATTCCCGGCGATCGCAAAACTGCTGGGACTCAATATAGATCCAGATGCCATAGGGCTGCCCACTCTATTGAAGAACGAGAAGCTGATGGCGGCGGTGGCAAATCTTATTGAGGAGAATAGTGAGCCTTTAGCTAAAGCCCTTCAATGTTTAAGTCGCCCACTATTTACAGACGTTATCAAGGGAAACGTGGATATATTTTCTGCATTACTGGGTGGTGAAGTCTATCCTGATATGATAGACAAATTTACGGGGATTGCGGGCATAACGAATGAATTCAGTTGTCCACATATCGTACACGGAAAAGGTGCGTTGGAACGATCGATGAAGTTTTTGTCTGGGACGGGAAGGAGGTCATTGATCGTGACGGACAAAGATATGGTCAAGTTTGGCCATGCGGACACTGTCAGAGAGATGTTGGAGTATATAGGATATGAGGTTGAAATCTTCGATGAGGTGGAGCCAGATCCGAGCATACCCACGATCGAAAAAGGCGGAGAAGTGGCGCGGGAATTTAAGCCCGACTGGCTAATCGGTCTCGGTGGCGGATCCTGCCTTGATGCCGCAAAAGCTGTGTGGATAAAATATGTCCACCCAGATATACCCCTTGGGAGTATAGATCCGTTTTCAAGGTATAACTTGCGAGAAAAGGCTCATTATATGGCTATACCAACCACGAGTGGTACGGGTGCTGAATCTACGTGGGCAATAGTCTTAACGGACCCGGTGCTGGGGAGAAAATGGGGTATAGCATGCAGAGAATCTATAGCTGATGTTGCTGTGATAGATCCAAGATTTCCAATGAGCATGCCCAAAAAGCTCACTGCTGGATCGGGATTGGACGTCTTGGCCCACTCATTTGGGGGATACGTCTCCAAGTGGAGAAACGATTTTTCTGAGGGGCTATGCATACACGCCATAAGAATGGGCATAGAATATCTACCGAAGGCGTATAAAAATCCAGACGACATGGAAGCGAGGGAAAAGATGCACAACGCGGCAACGGTTGCCGGTTTAGGATTTGGGAATTCTCAGGCTACGCTTGAACACAGCATAGGGCACGCGGTGGGTGCAGTGCATCATCTACATCACGGATTGGCCGTAGGTATAGCGCTTCCGTACACGATACAATTCTACGCAAATGCGAGAGAGAAGGAAACGAGAGAATTATATGCCAAATTGGCGCGTATTCTTGGCATAGAATTTAAAGACGAAGAGGACGCCGTGGATAAGATCGTTGGGAAGTTGAGATCGCTGATGGACGAGATAGAGGCCCCAAAATCATACGGTGAGACCGGAATAAAAGAGGAGGATTGGAAGAGGGGCAGAGAAGATATTATAGAGTTTGCCTACTACGATCCCTGTTTCTACGTGACTCCCAGAATTCCCTCAAAGGATGAATTGGCGAGAATAGTCGACTGCTGCTGGGAGGGGAGAGACGTAACTTTTTAATTCTCTCCTCTATGAATTTTTTTATTCAAAAAATAGACAAAACAAAGATAGGCGATGAATATGAACGAAAACAGAGAAAAAGGAATCGGTAATATCTTGGGAAGCGTACTGGGAAGCTTAACGGGAGCTACAGCCCCAATGCTCACGGGAGTTTTAAAATCTGTTCTATCTCCCGCAGTTATAGGGTCTGTGGTGAAGATGATCCCAGATGTATTGAATGCAGTTTCTTCCATCGATATAGGGAAGATCATTGGGACGATCGTCACAGCGCCGATGAATCTCTTGGATAATGTGAACCTCTTGGGTCCTCTCGTCGATGCGGTGGCTTCCATAACTGGAGTAATACTGGATGTGATAGTTCGTATACTTGAGATTGTTGGACCTCTATTGGTGGCTATAGGTTCAATGCTTGAAGCTTTGATGAGGGGCGTCGGTCCGATGCTTGAAATTTTAAGAAAAGGATTTGGTTCCTCTACCTAAAATTGTAGCGTTAAAATCATTGAGAGGAGAGAGGTGAATATAAATGTATGAATGGTTGGAAAAAGAGGAAGAGAGGGAGGTGATGGGAGATTGGATGCGAAATTTGGTGCAAGAGAAAGCGTGGGTGCGGGACGACCTCTCATTCAGGGATAAAAGACAAAAGATACGAACTCGTGATGTTTTCATGCGATGGTATGCCCCCAACGAGAATAATATAATGAAAAGCGTTTATTGGCTTGCAAAAATACTCGACGCCACTGTAGTAAGAAAAAAATCAAGCGAGACTTTTCAAGCGGCAATTACTCACCTCGTTGGTTGGTTACTTGAAAAAACCGCGTCCTTCAATGTGGTTGTGACAAGAGAAGAACTCTTTGTGTTTATTGATTCCGTTCCTGGTGATTTTTGGAATTACAGTCAGTAAATGCCCATGTAAGGCTTACACACAGGAAAAAGAAGGTCTGGATGGGAGGCGTAAGGGAGAAACTGAATTTACCTGCCAGCTTCCGGTGGAAACGGATGTGCAGATAGGACGCTCGTCCCGTCATTATGTTGAAAAGGTGCCTTCATTTCGCAATATCGATAAACAGGAACTCATTGAACTTGAAAACAAGTTGTTGGACCTTGGTGTTGTCCCATGCATCTACAACGTGTGTCAAGGAGAGACAGCGATTTGCAACTGCTCACCTGTGAGTTGTGTCCCACTTCTCGCAAATCGACTATTTGGTTATAATCTAAGTTGTCTTATCAGATAGGGCAAATATATCGCTGTAACTAACAAAGAACGCTGCATAGGATGCGGAGAGTGCTTAAGCTTAGCGGTGTGCCCGTTTGAAGCCAGAGACCTTATCGGAGATGGGGACGATCGTCACAGCGATATAATCTCCCGTGATAGATGCTATGGTTGCGGTCACTGTACCGAACACTGCAAACAAAATGCGATCGAGATGGTCTTACGAGATCAATAAACGGTTCTTTTTACGTTATTACCGTATTAAAAAGATGGTGGTATGCCGGGAAGGATGGCAGAGACCACGCCCTTTTGAAACAGACGCCGATCTCGACCATTAAACTTCTTCTATCCCCTATTCAAAAGTTCTTTTTGATATATCTAGCTTATTCCAAGTTCCATAAGCTTTTCTTTGGTGGGTACGCCGTCGTTGTCCCAGCCTCTAAGTTCATAGTATTCGTTTATCGCCTCCTCTAACTCCTCGCCCTTTGGCACGTAGCCCTTGCTGCCACCTTTCACCGGGACCATCTCTGGAATCATATCGTCTTCTCTGGTGACCCCACATCTGACGTTGAAGAGGCGTTTCAGGTTAAACATCCTCTCTCCACATTTCAAGAGATCTTTTACATTCACGTCCCACCCTGTCAACGCGGAGAGTAATACCGCTTGGAGAGACGGTGTTACAACGAATTGCATCGTGATCCCAGGTGCCGAGAACTTGCATTGAACCAGGGAATCGAAGACATCTGCCACATCCTGTGATGCCTTTATCATGGCAGGTTCTCCTTCCAAAGAGAACTTCTTTGGAGTATTTTTCAGACTGAACGGACTCAAAGATCCCAAACCATATTCGGCGATTATACTCGCTCCATGAAGATGACATGCCCCCCGCTCAGAAGTGCCATAATTTATTGCCGTCCCCGGCATAGCGCGCGGGTCGTGCATCGGAAACGCCTGGCCCTTGACATGCATGATTATCTTTGAGGAGCCATGTCCGATCTTCTCTGCCGCGGGCTTCAAACCATCTGCGAGCGTGTTACCGAAGCCTTCTCTCTTTGCAATCTTCTCGACGAGCGCAATCGCTGCATCTGCGTTTCCCCATATTAGATCCAATCCGTCCGTATCTTCTCTAGTTATCCACCCCTTATCATAGCAGTGCATAGAAAATGCGACCAAAGACCCAGTTTCTATCGTATCTATGCCATATCTGTTGCAGATATCGTTCACCTTTGCAATCGCGGCCAGATCGTCGATCATACAGAGTGGGCCAAATGCGGTGAGGGTCTCATATTCTGGACCTGATCCTTCGACAGCGTATTTGGCGGGCGAGGTTACCTTCACCTCTCTTCCACAACCTATCGGGCAGCCATAACAGTGATAATTTCCCGTTAAGATCTCTTCAGCCATCTTTAAGCCGCCAAGACTGGTCAAATCACTGCCTCCCCCCAAAGTCCAATATTTGAATGGCACATCACCAAAGTCGTTGAATAGATCGAGCCAGATCGACGTACCATAATTTGCAAATGGTGGTTCCATCGCCCACGCTCTATTTGCTCTAACCATACCTCTGACGAGAGCCGACAGCTTCTCTGGATCTGCCGCCTCCACCTTTTTCGTTCCGCGAACCGCCACCGCCTTCAAGTTCTTGGATCCCATAACACATCCGATACCACTCCTGCCGGTGGTTCTACCCATGTCACTCATCACACCGGCAAACTTTACCATGTTCTCTCCCCCCTTTCCGATGCATGCGACCCTTACTTTATCTCCCAACTCTTTTTTAAGAGATTCTTCGGTCTCATACGCATCCTTTCCCCACAGTCTTTCGGCATCTTTTATCTCTGTCTCCCCGTCATTTACATACAAATAGACGGGTTTACTAGCCTTTCCCTGAAAGATGATCGCGTCGTATCCACTTCTCTTAAACGCATTTCCAAAGAAGCCCCCACTGCTTCCTTCCGCCCAAATACCGGTCAAAGGGGATCTACATGCGATATCATGCCTACCAGACCATGGAATATTGGTTCCCTGAAAAGGTCCCACGACAAAGACCAATCGGTTTTCTGGGCTCAATGGATCCACATCTGGTCCAACTTCATCGTATATGATCTTCGCCGCCAGGCCTGCACCGCCTATATACTGCTTTGCGATCTCTTCTTCTAAAGGCTCTTCGGTTATCTTCTCACCGGTCAGATCTACCCTAAGCACCTTTCCCATATATCCATACATCTAATCCACCTCCTGTAATTACAAATTGATTCTCCCCAAATTCTCGATGACCGCCGGGTCTGAGAGTGGGTCGAGCAGCGGACCAATGCCCATCAACACCGGAAAAGCATCTTCTATGATACCACTCGGCTTCAACAACCGTGCAGTAACCCGCATGATCCCCGGCGTCATTGCTGCCTTTATCACGGGATTTAACTTGTACAGTATGATCAGTAAAGCTTCTCTTAACCCAGGCATACTGCGCATCACCCGTATGATAATATCTTCAAAGGGTGCCACGATACGAACGACGGGAGGTATCATCCTTCCCCCCATCGAGAGCAGCGATTGTACAAGATTAGAACTCATCAGACCTTCCAGCATCTTACCGACAAATTTATTGCCTAATATAGCACCTAAAACTTTAGCCACGGGCTCTAAGATCGGATCAAGGTTTATACTTGCCAACCAATTCAGTACTCCATCAGATGCCGTAGAAGAGCTCATGATAACACCTCCTTAGGCTTTGATAGACCTGCATCTTCCAATTTTTTCTCATATTTTACCATCGTTTCACCACCAATCACATCTACTTTCTTTAACATATATATCTTGTGTTTTATTTTACTTTTACAATTAAAATTTGTAAACTACTTTTCTATTTTTAATCTTAAAAAATAGTCAGGGGTACCGTAGAAACTCGACGGGTTAAAAAGTTCTTTCTTCGAGCCGACAGATACATTCCGGTCTCTTGTTTGTAAGAATATTCTTCAGAAGAAAAATGAAAAAATAAAAAATAAAAAAAATAAAAAATAAAAAATAAAAACAAAATTACAGGCTAACTCCCATCAATCCACCCAGAGAGTTTACGGCTCTTCTCGTCAGGCTGATCGGACAGAGTCCCGCTTCCACCAAGGATTTCAACAGATCTTTGAGCGTGGATGGGAGCAACTCTATCAATACGTCCCTTATCCTCTCCGCGATCTCCAAGATCTTATCCAACATCTTTATGATGGCTTCTGACATTTCTGACATCTCATCACCTCCTGTTTTCTTCGTCTTTTCTGAGATAAAATTTGTTATCCAATTCTTTCACCCAGCAAACGCCTATATCCATGTCTTCCATCTTTTAAGCAGGGGAACCGAATAAACCCCTCAATTAAAGGACCGAATCCCCTGATCAAACCTCCTATTGGTGAAATCAAAGCCTTCAACAAAGAACCGACTGCCCCGAGCAAAGAAGTCAACATAGCAAGTGGGGAGCTCAAAAGCCCCTTAATCACTGGATAAATTATCTCTATAATACCTGAGAACAGGTCACCCATCTTCGTTTTCAACCCCTCAAAAAGACCACTCAACAGAGCGGGAATATCCTTTAGCAAGACATTTATGAGCTTTGGATTCAACATCGCGGGAGCTACGGCACCCAAGAGATTTCCCATCATCCTGCCGAGGGCCCTGTCGTCGATCGCCGAGAAAAGATCTGATAGGAGGTTTGATACAAGGTCCGAGACGAGTTTGGTATTATATCCTATGAAAGAGGATGCAAACTGAACTAGCCCATTAACTTGCCTAGCAATTCTGAGAACTCTTCAGGTGTAAACAATAGGCCTTCCTCTATCCACTCAAAATCCTTGGTGTTGGACGTAATGATCAGATATCCCAACTTCACGGCCAAACTTCCGATCATGTAATCCCTTGCATTATCTTTGAAATCCCATCTGCCTATGGCAGATTTACTGGCGATTTTGGCGCATTCCCGATCAAATGGGATTACTTGAACATTTAATGCTTCAAGAAAGGCATCAATAAATCCCTCTCCGCCTTTCCCTTCTTTTTTCAAGTAATGATAAAGTAGTTCGGTGTAAGAGATGGCGGAAATATAAGCGGTATGGTCACTATTTTTAAGCCGACTACAGAACTCTTTATTTGAAAAGAGTTTGTATCGAGTATGATTTTCTTATTCAATTAATCCCTTACCCAATCCAGCTTTTATTTCTTTCACGGTCTCGGTTATATCCCTAAATATTCTAACACCCTCTTCTATGATCTCATCCGTCCGTATGATCTTATAACCATCTTCCGTTTTTAGAAAGACGACGTCGTTTCCCGCTTTTATCCCAAGGTCCTCCCTCACTCGCTTGGGTATGGTGATCTGATATTTCCTCGTAACCGATGCCATTACCTTCACCTTTTCGTAAGGATATATTTAAAAGGTAATACTTATATCCTCTCATAGAAGAATATCTCACCGCGAAATACACCATTTTACATTCTTGATCTTTTGTAAAATCTAAGATAAAAAGACGCCACGATCTCGTTAAGACGATTTAAAAAAGTTTTGTTGTCCAATGGTATTTTTGAACCATTTCATCCCCCCCTATGTTCGAGGTAAAAAGAACATTCAAAAAAGCATTTTTGGTGAGAAGGTATAAGATCGGTTTTGACTGCGTGTGTCTGCGTGGGTTGAATGTTGTAACGGTAAAACCAAGAGGTAGATCTACGGAATTGTTAGGAATAAACATAACAGACAATAATGACTAATGCTATCTACTAGTTAGACACATCTTTACAACATTCAACACACGCGAACACACCCAAAAAAGAACAGTCATTTTACAGTATTCAATAAAAAACAAAATCTTTTTATACCTTTTTTGAATGTTGTAACTGGGTATGACAAAATGAGCAATGATATATCAACCAGCACCATATCTAAGAGCATAAGCAAGAAGGAAAAGGAATACCTATCTAAAACAAAGAAAAGTGGCATAAAAAAGGTTGTGCTAAATGACGGGGTGTTTTCCCCAAACTTTCTTCCCAACAATATTTCACACAGAAAACAGGAGATAGAACACCTATTGGAACACTTCTTGCCAACAAGATTCCAGAAATATTGCTCGGATTTGTCACTCTATGGAGTAACGGGTTGTGGGAAGACGCTCGTTGTGAAAATACTGAAAGATGCTTTGAGCGAAGGAGTGGAAAACACATTTTACGTTTTTGTCTCATGCGAAGTGAACAGTACTTCGTCAGCAGTTTGCAAATCAATACTGGATCAAATAGGCGTTAAATGGGTTGGAAGTTCTGTATCTGGATATATTAATCAAATAGAAGGTGCAATAAGCGGCAAGTTGCTTCTTTTGATCTTAGATGAAGTAGATCTGTTTTTAAAAAGGAGAAAAACAAATGAGAATCTGATAGAAGTATTCAGTAATTGGGATAACTGCGTATTGGTCTTCATCAGTAATGACCCAGGATGGCACGATCTCCTAAAGGATCACAGAACAATATCAAGACTGCATCTATCAAATATGATATTCGAGCCTTATGATGAATATGATATATTCGACATCATTAAAGATAGGGCGAAGATCGGGCTGGCAGAAACATCGTTCGATGATAACCTGCTACGAGAGATCTCACAGTTCACGGCACAATACAACGGAGACGCCAGAGTCGCTATAAAGCTATTACACCGATCGGCTGAATATGCAGAGGAGGAAGAAGACGAAAAAATAAACACCCCACATCTAAACAAAGCGATAGACTCGTTAGAGGTAGATAATAAGTTAAGTTTTATAAAGACGCTGCCACCACAGCATAAAGTCATTTTAATATCAATATATAACGCATCTAAAAATTTTAAAAATCCTACCATCGATGCCGTGTATGAAGAGTATAAAAGATTGGTGAGGTATCATACAGAATGGAGGAAGCTTGCCAGACACACGGTTGAAGTTTACATCAACGAACTGGAAACTTATAAACTGATTCAGCGGGTGGTTGGAAAAGGTAGGGGTAGAGGGAAAGGACGAGAGCCAACGTGTATTATCACTACGTTTGATGTGAAAAAATTTGAAGAGATGTTGAAACGTTAAAGATCGATCAAAAGTGATGCAAAAGTGATGCAAAAGTGATGCAAAAGTGATTCATGGGTGATTCATCTATGGCGAAACGAGTTGTCATATCCATACCAGAAGATGTTTTAAAACAAGTTGATACCGAGGCGGAAAAGTCGGATAAGTCCCGTTCTGGCTATCTGAGTGAGATAATTCAAAGTGCATCACTTGGGCATAAAAGTGATGCAAATGCGATTCATCGTGATTCAGATCTGATTCAAGACATGAATCACTTGGAAAAAGAGAACGAAAATCTCAAACTGCTGGTTAAAAATCTGGAAACAAACCTTGAATGGCTACGGGGCGAATATTCTCGGCTGGCAGACGCCACTATCCAAAAAGCGTTGCCACGACCACGAAAGAGCGTTTTTTCCAAACTAATGTTCTGGAAGAAAGATTAAGAAGAGATACCAACGTTTACAGTGTTTTGATGGGGCAATGCTCGGGTTTTAGTGGTGTGAGGTGTACGGTTTGATGAGGACGAACTAAAAGGTTTTTAGAATTTACTTTTTATTTTATCTAAACCTCTGATTCTCTCGCTTGCATCTTGAACAGTCGAATCGAGCAAATATAAACAAACAAATACGGGCGAATTAAACTAATCTAAGGGAGTTTCAAAAACCTCATCATCTTCATCTAAATTTCTGATAGAAGAACCTCGAATACTTCTCGCTTGCATCCTGAACAGTCGAATCGAGAAGATCCAAATAGAT
>CABGHG010000027.1 GCA_902158735.1 Candidatus Methanolliviera sp. GoM_oil | reverse complement strand
GTAATTATGCAAGAAGCCTATTATGAAAGTAGGCTATGGACATGCAGTTCATCCATCGTACATGCAGCAGAAGATTTTGCTGAGCATCTCAGGAAGATATCAAATTTGTTTTAAAATCTAACTCTTTGTATAGGAGCATAAACCTTTTTAGAAAAGAAAAGGGTTTATTCCCCCCATTCTAGCGTTATTTTAATCTTTTTAGGCGTATCTCCACCCCCGAATGTCTCCTTTTGAACATAGACCGTCTTTATCACCGAAGGTGTATCTCTCTCTATTTCCTTAAATCTTATCGTATTCTTCGTCTCCTTCTCTATCTCAAACTCTACCTCTCTCTTGTCACTCAATAAAATCACCATAGAATCATATCAGGCGTTTTATATAAACCCTTCTCATCACATATATTTAGGTGCGTGGATGCCCAAGAGTTGCAGCACGTTATTTACCACAATTCTGAACGCGTCCACCAGAGCCAATCTAGCATTCTTTAAACCATTTGGTGCATTTAATACGGGAATGTCCTTATAGAATTGGCCAAACTGCTCTGCAAGCTCTCTTGCATACGTGGCAATGATATTTGGCCTTAAGTCCTTCGTCGCCTCTTTTACTGCCAGAGGAAATCTAGAGATTTTTTTTATGAGCTTTATCTCCTGTTCTTCTCTTAAAAGATCAAGATCTGGTTCATCATAGCTTCCACCCTTATTCAATATGCTGCATGCCCTCGTGTGTGCATACTGGATGTAAGGAGAACCTCTCTTCTCAAAGTCCAACGCATCCCTCCAGTTAAAAGTGGTTGCCTTATCGGGAGATATCTTTACGATGTCGTATCTCACCGCCCCGATCGAGATGAACTTGGAAATCTTCCTTTTCTCTTCCTCATTCAAATCTTTTCTCCTCTTATCGACCTCTAAATATGCCTGTTCTTCGGTCTTCTCCAAGAGCTCATCCACGGAGATGAATTTACCCATTCTCGTACTCATAGATCCCTCTGGCAGAGAGACGAACTCGAATATAACGATCTCTGGTTCTTTGTACCCTAAGATCTTTAAGATCACCTTCAATTGGCTCGAGATCAATTTGTGATCTGCTCCAAGGATGTCGATCATCCTATCGCATCTCTCCGACTTCCACGCATGATAAGCCAGATCCCTCGTGGGATATAGGGAAGTCCCATCTCCTCTTGTAACCACAAAATCTTTCTCAAAACCAAATTCTCCAAGATCCATCATCAACGCGCCATCTTCGTAATAAGCGTATCTTTCATCTTTTAATGAGGATATTATGCTATTCACATCTCCATTGAAGACAAATTGACTCTCTCTCACAAATTTGTCAACGGATATATTCATCCCATCAAGTGTCGATCTTATCCCCTCCAAGCATCGAGAGACGAGATTATCAAATCTTTTAATGGTCACTCCATCCCCATCTTCAAATCTCTTCAGGAGGGAATCTACTTCTTCCTTCCTAAAAGCATCAGCCCCCAAAAGTTTATTTGCCCCCGCATAGATCTTAGAGATCCCATGATCTATCTTTTTATCCTGATCTAATGCAAATCTTTCCATCCCCCATGCGACGACCGCCACCTGTCTCCCCATATCGTTCACATAATATTGTATCTCTACGTCATAACCGGCTTTCTTCAAAATTCTTCCTAAACTATCTCCTATGATGGAATTACGTATATGCCCGATATGTATTGGGCCATCTGGGTTTGCAGAAGTGTGCTCAAGTAGGATGGTTCCTCTATAATGCAACGAGCCATACTCCTCTCGTTCAGATAGCACCTTCTTCAGGGTCTCTGATAAAAATTTTTTACTTGTATAGAAGTTCAAATAGGGGCCAACAGCATCTATTTTCCCTATCAGATAATATCTCTCTTTTATAGCTATCAAGTGCTTTAATATATCTTCTGCCACGTCTCTTGGATCTTTCTTATCTCTCTTTGCAACTTTAAATGAAACTGTCGAAGATATATCTGCAATCTTGTCGTGAGGGTTTATGGGAATATCTCCATTCTCTTCAACTTTTTCTACTCCTTCTCTCAAACAATCTTTCACCTCTCGCTCAAAATCGGGAAACATCTGATCACACTCTAAATCTGAGTATGGCAGCTATACCGCCGAATGCATTGAAAAACTGCTCTCCCTCTCCAGATTCAGTGGATATTATCTCTACCTTTGTTCCAGATGCTTCGGCGATCTCAGATAGTTCTTCGGCGATATCTCTTCTCTCTATGATCTCGAGTGTAGATCCGCACTTGCACACTTTATGATCCTGCTCATCACCATTGGCTATCGTTATAGTCTCTTCTCTTCCGCAATTGCTACATCTTCTACTTACTCTCTCCATCTTTAAATCTTCTGAGAGGAGTAAAGTGTCTGCCGCACCCGCTTTTAGGTTTTCCCTCACGAACTCTTCCCCGTATGATGCGAGACCATTCTCTTTGATGACTTCGCGCATGAATCGATTTATCAGCTTCTTCTCCTTGGCTATCTCCATATCATCCATGCTCTGCGAGAGTTTATCCACCAACTCGTAAAGACCGGATTTATCCGTGTATGATACATCGAATACGCCCAAAATGTTCTTTTGAAGTGCATAGTGTAGATATTCGCCTTTGACAAATTCTTCCTTCGTTGGACTTGGACCTCCAATAAATATGCCTCTAAAATCCTTCCAATCTCCTTTCAGATACACATCGCTCGCGGCTTCTCCTATCCGCTTATAAAATTCATTTATAGCGATTAACCTCAGCCGAGAAAATCTTGCCGCACTCTGCCCTCCTTTTCGCTGTTTGCCTGGTACATTTGACGTGAGGTGCCGTAATGCTTCAATTCTTTTTCCAATCAAAAGACCTAACGCCGCCTCTCTTCTATCTAAAACGAGGAGTTCGAAGGTTTTTTTATCTTTTAATATCTCTTTAAGAGGCTCTATATAAAATTCGGAACTGCATTGATAGCTATATGATAATACTGGCTCATGAGGCTCCATAATTATACATTCCATATCCGTCTTGTCTCCACCGAGTCGAACGGCGCCACAAAATATGACCATCCCATTCTCTGGCGGCATTCGGTAATATTTCAACCGAGAGAGGACAGAAGCTAGGGCACCCTGGACGTTCGTCCTCGTCTGCTTGGATTTTATGTTGGATGCAGACCCCACTTCATCCTTAAGTTGAGCCGCAACATCCGAAATTTGTTTGTCGTGTGGTATGTATATGGATAAAAGTTCCGTTCCCTGCCCTCTCTTCTTTTCGAGCTCTTCAAGCGTTCTCTTAAATTTATATCTCTCTTGAGTAGAAAGTTCTGCCATGGTATCATCGGAGATCCTATCTTCGCATTAGATATATCTTTCTCATCTCGTACCGAGGAATATCCAACGATAAAGAGCGGAAAGTTAGTGATATGGGGAGAAGTCTGTAAGGAAAAATTGAAATAGAAAGGATATATCATCAATCGCAGTCCTGCCAAAGTATTTTGAGTAACGTTAAGGATTGAGAAAAGATGGGCTTTCATGAAGAGAGATCTGATCGGTTTTGGCGCAATCAATTATGATTTTATCTGTTTGATCGATAAATTGGCTGATTCTGGAGAGGAAGTTCCAATTAAAAGGCTTTATACCTGTCCTGGAGGATCTGTGCCGAATACCGTCGTGACATTGTCGGTACTTGGCAAGGATGTCGCTTTAGCTGGTGCCATCGGAAAAGATAATCTTGGAACGGAGTTGTTGGATTTCTATAGATCCCACGATATAGATATCAAATTGGTTTTAAGAAAGGGTGGTTGCACCGGAAGAGCATTCGTCTTTGTGGATAAAGAGGGAAAGAGAACAATATACCCCTTCGGAGGGGTAAATAGTGATATAAGAATGGAAGATCTGGATATGGAGAAGATAAGAGATTTTAAAATGGTTCATGTAGGTTCTTTTGCCAATCCAGAACAATTGAAAATCCAAGAAGCCATTTCCAGGCTGGGAGTAGATATAAGCTTTTCTCCCGGCATGATCTATGCCAAGATGGGATTAAAGTACATCAAAAAAATATTGAAGAATTGTAAAATTCTTTTTTTGAATGAAGGAGAACTGAAAATTTTAACGGGATCGAGCGTCTTTGTCGGTATTTCTCTACTAAATAAAATAGGTGTTGAGATTGTAGTTGTGACATTGGGAGAGAAGGGCTGTCTTATCGGATTAAAAGGAGATATTACTAAAGTAAAAGCAAAAAGAGTGAACATGAAAGATGAGACTGGGGCTGGAGACGCTTTTGCTGGTGGTTTTTTATATGGGATTTTGGAAGAGAGAGAATTGATAGAATGTGGGATGATGGGGAATGAGATAGCATCGTATGCTATAAGAGATTTTGGAGCCATTTCAGGATTGCTTAAACCGAAAGATTTGTGGCTAAACCGATAGTTTTTCAAATCAATGGATGGGGCCGCCGAGATTTGAACTCGGGTTTCCAGCACCCCATGCTGGGAGGATGGTCCAGGCTACCTTACGGCCCCTTAAAGAGGGTCAATCATATTCACCCTATATAAACTTATAACTTTATAAGATATTTTCAGAATTAGAGAGGGTCAATCACCTAAGTGAGAGCTTTGGTCAATGTGAAAGATGCTGATTCCCTATTCGGTGAATAAACCAATCCTCACTGTTGGCGTTTTCATTCAACGTCATTATTCTCATTCTCACTCCCCACAAATGTTTTCCTCTAATACCATATCCAGATAAGGAATTTTCAACAATATACACCTTTGGTTTTTGCGACTTTAACCATCGCTTCGACGTTTTCCTGTGAAACTACTGGTAATATACATCCCGATGCCAGTACATAACCTCCACCTTGTTCGCCCTTATTTATACATCGGATCGCCTCTCGTTTGACATCGTTTGATGTCCCTTGTTGTAATATACCAACGGGATCTATGTTACCCATTAGGCATACCCCTAAAAAATCGTGCGTAACTCTCTTTGCATATGAAATATCCACCTTTTGATCTATGCTTATCGCATCGATTCCTGTCCTTGTCATCAGGTCCAATCGATCAGATACATCGCCGCATATGTGAAGAAAAATTTTCGCACGGGGATTATATCTCTTTAGAGATCTGATCAACTCTGTCAAGGAGGGGTGCATAAATTTTTTGAATACATCACGGGAAACCATGTCACCCGATCCCGTGGGATCTGAGATCCACAGGATGTCTGCACCCGCGTGAATGACGGCTTCACCCCAAATCTTCAAACTTTCGGTGGCCAGATCAAAGAGTTCTTTTACGTGATCTGGATCTTTTGAATAATTCGACAGAAGCAAATTAGTTCCCCGAAGCATGGAAGCATGGCGACTTGGCGCTTGAACGTATGCCATGACTGGTATTCCGTGTTCTTCACAAACTACTTTTTCCAGTTTGATCATTTTCAGTAATAAGGGTAATTTCGATGGTGTACCTTGCGGAGTTTTTTCCTTATGTGGATCCAACATCTCCAATCTCGGAATATCCTCTTCGTAGTTTTTTATGAATGGTGTCTCAAGGAAAGGCGGTGCATCTTCATAAAACTTTATCACAGATCCCATCGCTTCTGACTCAGCGGTAATTGCACTTAGATCTAAGACCATATCATAACCGAGTTTGTAGATGCTATAAAGCTGGGCATATGCGTATAACTCGGGGTTCATTACGCCATCGATAAATTTTTTACCTATCCAGTGCAAGCAACATTCTCTAACAAAAGGGGTTACTGGCACTCGATCTGGTTGATGCAATTCGAATGCGGTCATTAATCTCTCATAAGAGGTCATCTCATCATTTTTTCTCTGTTCTCCTATTTTTTGACTTATATCTTTTATTTTCCTATTTATATCCATCTTCACTCCTCAAAAATATATTGTATCCTCTTTTCTCCCTTAAAACTATCTTTCATCCTTAATCTCATCCTTCAAATTTCTTCCGTATCCTCCCTCAACGTAAAATTCGTCGTTCTCAAAGACGACTTTCCCCCTGATCATCGTAATCTTTGGAAATATTCCATAAAAACCCTCATAAGGCGTCCAGTTACATCTGCTGTGGAGATCTTCCGCCCTTATCTTTTTCCTCCCTTTCAAATCAAAAAAAGTTAAATCCGCATCGAACCCCTCTTCCAAAAATCCCTTCCTCTTAAAACCCCAAATTTTGGATGGATTGTGGCAGACGAGATCTAAAATTCTCTCCAAATTCAATCTTTTCTCCATAACGAAGTTCAGCATCAGCGGAATCATCGTCTCAACGCCGGGAAATCCTGGTTTTACATCTTTGATATCTCCTTCTTTCTCCCATATCTGATGCGGGGCATGATCCGATGCCAGGATATCTATCTCTCCCTGTCTTAACATCTCCCAGAGAAAATTTTTGTCTCTCGAATCCCTGATCGGTGGATTTACCTTTACCCTAGATCTTAGCCATTCATCGTCCTTCGAGGAAAATATCAGATGGTGTGGTGCAACTTCACACGTAATATTTTTATTTTCCATGATCCTCTCCATCGCTGCCCTCGTTGAGACATGGCATATATGCACCCTATAATTCTCCCTCTTGGCGATCTCTATGACCTTCAAAACGGCTTTCTTCTCGCATTCTTCCGGTCGGGCGATCGCGTGGGAATGAGTCGATCTTACCTTATATGCTATTTTATTTTTTTCTATACATTCTTCGTCTTCTGCGTGCACCGTTGGAAGAAGAGAGGTCTTTTTGATCGCTTTTATTGCGCTCTCAAGATTTTTGTATGATATAGCATCTCTCTCTTTTCCGAGGAATATCTCGCCAAAGCTTACTGCCTCTTCTGCCAACCCCTCGATTAGAGGGATATTCTCATTCGTAACACCAGCGCTTATCCCAAAATCCACGAGGGATTTTTTCTCTGCGATCTCTACCTTCCCTTTCAGTGCCGAGAGTGTCGTGGTGGGCGGATCGGTGTTTGGCTGATCCACAACAGAGGTAATTCCGCCGGCCACAGCTGATCTCGACCCGCTGAGCCAATCTTCCTTATGTGTGAACCCCGGCTCCCTGAAGTGAACATGCACGTCGATACCGCCGGGCAGGACGAGCATTCCTTTGGCGTCGAGGAGGCGCTCCCCGTCCAAATTTTTTCCTATCTTTTTTATCGTCCCGCCTTCTATACCAATATCGAGATCCAAGATTTCGCCTCTCACAATCCTGCAGTTCTTTATTACATACACAACCTTTTTATCTTCATATAAGAACAAATAATTTGTGGGGGCAATAGCACTTATGACCGATTTCGGTTCTTATTATCCTGGTGTGATGAAGGGCGTCATACTTGGGATAGACCCGGATGCAAAGATCGTGGATATCACGCATTCTATAACAAGAGGAAATATAAGAGAGGGGGCTTTTCTCTTAAAGGACTGTATCGGTTATTTTCCAGATGGAATGATATTCGTCGCGGTCGTGGATCCGGGCGTTGGAGGAGAGAGGGAGGCATTGATCGTAGATTGTGGATCAAAAGTACTCGTAGGACCAGATAACGGACTATTAATTCCCGCTGCAAAGACGATGGATTATAGAGTTTATAGGGCGGTGGATGAACGCTACTTCTTGAAAGATGTCTCAAAGAGCTTTCACGGAAGGGATGTCTTCGCACCAATTGCGGCGCATATATCAAAGGGTGTGCCGATAGAAGATATTGGCGAACCTTTCGATCTCTTTATAGATCTCGAGCTTGAGAAGGCGATCGTATGTAAAGACAAGATCATTGGAGGGGTTTTATTTATAGATGACTTCGGAAACTTGATAACGAGCATATCAGGTAATCTATTGCTGAGAGGAGACAGAATAAAGGTTAAAGATGGGGAGATGAACCTCGTTAGCACATACTCCGATGTGGAGGAGGGGGATTTGCTAGCGATTATAGGAAGTCATGGAAATTTGGAGATATCCGTAAATAAAGGGAATGCCGCAGAATTTTTGAACTTCGGTGAGGGAGACGAAGTGACGGTGGAGTTGGCGAGGAAGTAATAGAAAAATATAAATGTAATATCTGTGATTCCAAGGAGAGATGAGTGTGAAGGAGACGGAAAAGGTTATAGAAGAACTCATAAAAGAGGCATCAGAGAGAAATTTCGTAGAAAGTGTCGATCTGGTAATAAATTTGAAAAATGTGGATATGAAAAATCCGAATAACCGCATAAAAGAAGAAGTGATATTACCTGAGGGATTAGGGGACGATGTAAAGATCGCAGTTTTTGCCAAAGGAGATCTTGCGGAGAGGGCAAAGAAGATGGGTGTTACCGTTCTTTCTGAAGGAGACATAGATACACTGGGAAAAAGTAAGAAAGAAGCAAAAAAAATAGCCAGAGAATACGATTTTTTCCTGTCAGAACCCCAATTTATGGCATTGATCGGAAGAAAACTTGGTCAAATACTTGGGCCAAGGGGAAAGATGCCATCTCCTGCTATATCAGACATTGAGGGGATGATAGAAAGGCTTAAGAGGAGTGTAAAACTCAATACCAAGGACAATCTCACCTTTCATGCCAGGATAGGAAAGACGAGCGTTGAACCGGAAAAACTCGCCAAAAATTTTGAAGCGATCGTCGATAGAGTGATCTCTAGGTTGAATGACGGAAAGGCAAATATAAGATCGATCTATCTGAAGACAACAATGGGGAAGGCGAAGAGGGTAGCGATATGAGTGGGCTTGAATGGAAGATTAAAGAGGTTGAAGGTCTGAAAAACGATATTAGAAACCATAAGGTGGTCGGTCTGGTCGGTCTGGAGGGTCTCCCGTCAAAACAGCTCCAAGAGATGAGAAATAGGTTGAGGGGAAAAGTAAAGATAAAGATGAGAAAAAACAACCTCATACGCCGTTCCCTTGAAGGATTTGATGGTATTGAGGAGATGTCTAAGAAAATAAGTGGGCAAACAGCGCTTATCTTCTCAGACATGGATGTATTCAAACTCTTCAAGCTTTTAGAATCCTCAAAGAGCAAAGCCCCATTAAAACCAGGTGATAGAACTCCAAAAGATGTGGTCGTTAAAAAGGGATCCACTCAATTCAAACCTGGCCCGATCGTCGGGGAGTTACAGAGGAGTGGCATCCCATCGGGTATCGAGGGAGGCAAGGTGGTGATACGGGAGGATAAGGTCGTATTAAGAGAGGGAGAGGCGGTCTCACCAAAGCTTTCGGAGGTGTTAAACCTTCTTGAAGTCTATCCAAAAGAGATTGGATTGGATTTGAAGACTATCTTTGGGGATGAAAGGATATTTGATAGATTGGATCTCACGATAGATATTGAGGAATATGAGGAGAACCTTTTGGATGCCGTTAAAAATGCATACAACCTTGCATTTAACGTGGCATATCCGAGCCCGGAGATTCTTCCAAATTTGATCGGTAAAGCAGTCCAAGATGCAAGGAATTTGGCATTCAACGCAAACATATATGAGAAGGGAACGATGGATCTGCTGATCGGTAAGGCATACTCTCAGGTGATCTTCCTTGCCACAAAAATTCTGGGAGTTGGAAGAGACGCTCTCGACGAAGATACGATGAATCTTCTTAACTAAAAAAACAATAAAAAGAGAGGTGTTATAGGTGGAATATATATATGCGGCGCTTATGCTGCACAGCGTTGGAAAGGAGATAGATGAAGGAAACGTTACTGGTGTTTTAGAAGCTACTGGGGCTGATGTGGATTCTGTAAGGGTTAAAGCGTTGGTTTCTGCATTAGAAGAAGTTGATATCGAAGATGCCATCTCAAAGGCGGCGTTCTCACCGTCTGTTTCAGGCGCAAAAGTAGAGGAGAAGAAGGAAGAGAAGGAAAAGGTAGAGGAGAAGAAGGAAGAGAAGGAAGAGAAGGAAGAAGAAGAGAAGGAGGAAAGCGCCATAGAAGGTCTTGGAGCATTATTTGGTTGATTTGAGTCGATAATGTACGATAAGCAGACGATCATGCTGCCTGGGCCCGTGACGATCCATCCACGGGTCCTATCTGCGATGTCAAAGCCCATGATAAATCATAGGGGTGAGGAGTTTGGGCAGATATATGATTACTGTGTAAAAAATCTCAGGGATATCTTCAGAACCAAGAATGATCTCTTCCTATTGACAGGCTCCGGGACATGCGCGATGGAAGCGTCCCTTGGAAATCTGTTGAATAGCGAAGATAAGATTTTGGTGATAATTAACGGGAAGTTTGGAGAGCGATTTAAGGAGATTGGTGAAAGGTATGGAGAGCTCGTCTCTTTAGAATATGAGTGGGGCAGATCTATAGATCTTGAAGATGTCAAAGCCAAACTGGATGAAGGAGATGTCAAGGCGGTAACGCTGGTTCACAACGAGACTTCCGCCGGCATAATAAATCCCGCACCTGAGATAGGGAAGCTTGCAAAAGAGAAAGGTGCTCTCTTCATCATGGACGGTGTCTCTTCTATAGGAGGAAACGACGTTTATGCGGATGACTGGGATGTTGATATTGCCGTCTTTGGATCTCAAAAATGCTTGGCGGCCCCACCTGGCCTTTCTGCCATCTCTATCGGAAAAAGGGCGTGGGAAGTCATCGAGGAATGTAAAGATAGACCCTATTACACGGATCTATTAAAGTACAGAGATAGTGCATCCAAAAAACCGCCTCAGACGCCATACACCCCCGCAGTCTCTCTCTTCTTCGCGTTGGAAGAGGCGATCAAAATCTTTCTCGAAGAGGGGATAGAAGAGAATATAGAACGCCATAGAAAGTATTCAGATGCGATAAGGGCGGCCATAACGGAGATGGGGCTTACCATGTTTCCTCAACTTAACGGATACAGCCATTATTCGAACACGGTAAACGCGATAAATCTTCCAAAAGGAATCAAAGAAGCTGAGGTTAAGAATAAGCTGCGAGAGAAGGGGATAATCATATCTGGCGGTCAAGGGCGTTTAAAAGATAAGATATTCAGGATTGGGACGATGGGGTATCTTTCGCCAGAAGATATGGTAAATGTCATATCTGCACTCGAATTGGTGTTGAAAGATCTAAAATACGATATAAATGTTGGAAGAGCCGTTGAAAAAGCTAATGATATTCTATTTGGGTGATTGCAATGAATAGGGTCGGGATAGCAGATACCACGTTCGCCAGATATGATATGGCAGGATCGGCGATAAAAGAGTTTAAGAAGTGGGCATCCGTGAAGATAGAGAGATATACCGTTCCCGGGGTCAAAGATTTGCCAGTTGCCGCAAAAAAACTTATAGAGGAGAGAGGTTGTGATATCGTGATGGCGCTTGGGATGCCAGGGCCTGAAGCGATAGATAAACAGTGTGCCCACGAGGCATCGCTTGGATTGATTCTTGCTCAATTGATGACGAATAAACACGTATTGGAGGTCTTCGTCCATGAAGACGAGGCAAATACGGATAGAAAACTTGCAGAGTTGGCCGATATGAGGACGAGAGAACACGTCTTAAACGCGATAAAACTTCTCTTCGAACCTAAAAAACTCATAAAAGAGGCTGGAATGGGCGAAAGAGAAGGATATAAAGATGCAGGTCCAATTAGACTCTAAATTTGGGGGATGATTTATATGGATATGGAAAAGATAAGGTTAGGTTTCGTCGTATCTGAGTTCAATAGGGATATAACGTATCAGATGGAGATCGTTGGAAAGGAACACGCGGAATTTTTGGGTGCAACAGTTGAAAAATCATTCTACGCGCCCGGCGTCTTCGATATGCCCATCGCGATAAAAAAAGTGGGAGCGAGAGATGATATAGACGCTGTTGTGGCGCTTGGTGCCGTTATAGAGGGAGAGACGGAACACGATGAGATAATCGCACAACACGCCGCGAGAAAGATTATGGATCTCTCTTTGGAGCTCGATAAACCGGTCACGTTGGGGGTGGCAGGACCCGGAATGACGAGATTGGGGGCATATCAGAGGGTTGATTATGCGAAGAGAGCGGTGGAGAGTGCGGTGAAACTTGTGAAGAGGTTGAGAGATCTCTGAAAAATGGTTCTGAAGATAAAGAAATGGTAGATGGTTTCCCATAATTTTCCATTCCGCATTTATTTTGTAATTATTTATACTCAAGTTTTAATCCAACACCCACTTCTCTAATGTTTATAACTTTAGATAATGCTATCTTTGAATTCAAATCTGTACAATGACAAGCATGCACTTCATCGGGTTCCAACTTTTTCATATATTCCAAAGTACCTTGTAATTGTTCCTTTGAAGGATTAAGTAAATGAAATCCTCCAATTATATCTATTATTTTGTCACCCTTACAAATCTTTTTTGCATATTCTACGATATTACAAATTCCCGCATGAGAACAACTCGTAATAACTATCAAACCTCTTGATGACTTATAAACTAAAGCAGAATCATCCATTAAATAATCATCATATCCAAAGTCGTCTTTTACAATTTTACCAATTGGTATTTTAGCTTCAAAATCATTTTTTCTTTCGATCTCTCCGAGAAAAACAATTTTCTCTGTTAGCCAAACAGGATCTTTACTCAATTTAAGCTTGAAATGTTTAGACAACTTATCTTCTGAAATTATAGAACCTATTTCATGCAAACCATTAATCTTCTTGGTTAAAAATGTTAAAGGATGAGCTACAAGCGTGGGATTCTTGTGATTTATATTTTCTATTATTGCTTCTGTATAGAGTCTGATTAGAGGATCTAAACCCCAAGTATGATCGAGGTGCCCATGAGAAAGAGCCAAAAAATCTATATTTAGCAAATTAATATTCATCTTTTGTGCATTTTTTATAAACACATCTGAATAACCTACGTCGAATAAAATTCTTTTGCCTTCATCTTCAATAAAATAAGATACTCCCGGTTCACCGTAGAAATACCGATCTATCAGAGTGTTATTATCCACAAGAACGGTTAATTTCATTTTTTATCACCTTTTAAAGTTAAATAAATTGCAAATGATTTTATATTTGTTATAAGATTTCGTATAACGATTCGCGGGTATGCAAAGTGCGATGCGAAGTGGGCAATGTTCCGAGAGCAAGGGAGCAACGCAAGGAGCGTATATGCTGTGTTAGGCGAAGTTCAATTCTTCTCATTTTTCTGGTTCCCACCACATAACAACTGCTTTATCTCTTACCACCCAAGGTTCACCCACCTTGGCTATCAAAAAATTCTTTATCTTACCCGCAACTTGTTCATCAACCTCTATGAATTTTCCCAAGTAACTCGCTATATACCTAATACCCTCCTCCAGATTAAGTTCAAAGGAATATTCGAAATAGCGAACATCTAAAAGTCTCGACCATTCCCTTAAAATTGTATAAGCGAAATAATCTGCATCCGGTTCAAACTGTCCGGTGTATCTTTCCTTGCAGATCTCCTCAAAAGCATTCTTAACTACTTCATCTCTTCCGCAGGGCTGGACTATAACGCAATATCTGTTCGAAAATTGCTCCATTCGTTCCAAATGCTTTTCAAGATCCTCAACCATCCAAAGAAAATGTGAGCAAATAACTAAATCAAAGCTATTTTCAATTTTGGCCTTTTCCCAACACTCATTTATCAATTCGAAATTTTTAATCTTTTTTTCCTTCAAATTTTCCTTTAAAATCTGTAAATTTGCTTTTGAAGCCTCTACACAAGTGATTTTTCTAACTTTTTCAGAAAGAGGAATTGTTAAAGTTCCAGGACCAGGGCCGATCTCAAGAACTTCGAAGTCTTTATTTAAGACATTTCCTAATATATTCACCACTTCTCTTCCAGATTCGTAATCATTCCACTTATAACGATTTGAAAAATCTTCAGCGGATTTTATTCGTAAATCCTTGTCATACGTTACCCTAAGTTTTCTAATTCTCTCGTTCCTCATTTTTTTCCATGGATCTTGCCAGTTTATCCGATATTTAAGCTCTCTACGTTTCATTTGACATAACCTCCTCTGAAATTTCGCCTAACGGCTTGTAGATAAAAGAAGTTGGCGAAGGCAATTTTGGAAAATCCTTGATTTTTCTTTTATCCGCTGTTATGCGCAGCGAACGAAGTGAGCGTAGTTGGTGAAGGGAACATTTCATTTTTTTAAGCTTCTTTATGTCTTCTTCTATTACTCTTAATCTACGTTCGAAGAGCTCTAATCTAAACCCATAGAGCCACGTTGTTCCGCAAAACATCATTATAATGCCACCAAAACATCCCATAGTATTGCTCGCAAACGCACAGGCTATGAATTGTATTATTCCAATAATCAGGATTGCTGTTGCCAAGATTTCTTGCCAGTTCATATTCTCTTGCCTTCTTTATGCAATATATCTTGTTTTTTAAATCTTTTATGCAGTTCTGAGCCGATTGCGTATAACGTAGTAGATCCGAACTCATTTCGCATATCCCCCCCAATTTATCG
>CABGHG010000026.1 GCA_902158735.1 Candidatus Methanolliviera sp. GoM_oil | reverse complement strand
ATCGGGTGAAGAACATGGTCAAGGTGAAGATAAGGGGCGTAGATAAAATAGGAGAGATCATCGACGCCACGGCGAAAGCAGGGGGAGACCTCACCAGGATTGAAGGAATCAGGTTCGGCGTAGATGATCCGAAGCCTTATTACAAGGAGGCAAGAAGAAAAGCGGTAGGCGATGCCAGAGAGAAGGCAGAACAACTGGCAGAGCTCAACGGCGTGAAATTGGGAGAGCCTATTCACATCTCCGAGAGCGGAGGTTATATCTCTTCATCTAAAGGATATTATAGAACGATGGAGGTTGCAGGGGCTTCTCCTATCAGTCCAGGCGAGATGGAGATTCGACTCACGGTAAATATCACATACGCGATAAGAGAATGAGAATATAGATCATAGATAGAGCACGTTTAGGTTAATCTTCTCCTTCTTCTTCCTTCTTTTTTGCCATCCATTCGATATAATTACAGTATGGACAACCCAGATTCCACGTCTTATTCTTGTACAGTATCTTTATGAGCTTTAATCCGTGTTCTTTACACTTCTGATCGGTTATCACCAATCTTCCGCTCTTTGGGAGTGGAAGTGAAAAATCACAGTCAGGATAGCTCGAACATCCGATGAACCTCGTCCCTCTCTTTGCCCTTCTTATTATGAGGTCGCCGCCACACTTCTCACACTTGCCCACAACCTTCTCTTCTCTAAGACGCTCTCGAAGATCTTTTGATATCTTCTCCTTATTCTTCTTCAGTATCTCAAAGGTATCCCCAAGCATCTCCCTCGATCTTTTGATCACTTCTTCCTCGGGCAATCTTCCTTCGGCGATCGTGTCCATCTCCTCTTCGAGCTCCTTGGTCATCTTCACATCTGTTATCTTCTCTGCATATTCGTCCAGCGTTTTTATGACGGCTCTTGCAACTATAGTCGGTTTTAAAGGATTTCCATGGACATAGCCCCTTCCATAAAGTTTACTTATCATCTCGTGCCTCGTGGATTTTGTGCCGAGACCGAGTTCATCCATCTTCTCTATCAATCTTCCCTGCCCGTACCTTCGAGGTGGCTTCGTCTCCTTCTCCTCCACAAAAGATTCCACCTTTAATATCTCCCCCACGGACAATTCTGGTATGAAGACCTCTTCGAGAGAGCTATACGGATAGATCTCTCTCCACCCCTTCTCTATAATCTTCGACCCCGTCGCGTTGAAAAGTTCTCCATTGACATCTATCTCTGCTTTTGTGCCTTCTATCTTTGCCGCATCACTCAACGTGGCCAAGAATCTCCTCACTACGAGCTCATAGATCTTCCACTCTTCATCATTCAATTTCTCCCGTTTTGTATAACCGACAGGATGAATTGGAGGGTGATCCTTAGCCTCTTTTCCTCGCGTGGGTTTGAGTTCCTTGCCCAAGAGTTTTTTTGAATACTTGGAGAACTCTTTCATCTTTGAGAGAAGTCCCAATATTTTTTTTAGATCTATCTTGGAATAGACGGCGTTATCCGTTCTTGGATAAGAGAGCAAACCCTGGCTGTAGAGATTTTCCGCAGTTCGCATTGCGTTCGATGCCGTGAAACCGATGGATGTCGCCGCCTTTAAAAATGCGGTTGTATTGAATGGGTTAGGCGGCATATCATTCTTTATTCTCTTTTTAAATGTCTTTACTTTCCCTTTATTCCCAAGAGAGGATTTTACACGATCGACTTCTTTCTTGACATGGAATCTACCTTTTTTATGCTTAGCAATGAACGTAAAATCGTCTTTTAAGCATTTGATATATAGTTCCCAATAGGGCTCCGGAACGAAGTTATCTATCTCCTCCTCCTTCTCTGTTATCAAAGCGAGGGTTGGCGTCTGTACTCTTCCTACGGAAAGAAAATTATTTCCAAGCCTCATGGATGAGAGGGAGAGAAATCTCGTCAGACTTGCACCCCACACGAGATCAATTACCCTTCTCGCATCGGCAGATTGTGCCAGATTGAAGTCTATATCCACAAGATTAGAGAAGCTTTTTTCTATCTCATCATTTGTTATCGCGCTGTATCTCGCTCGATCGAATTTAGCTTCCTTATTTACGGAAGATATGATCTCCAGGGCTTCCACACCTATCAATTCACCCTCCCGATCATAGTCCGTGGCGATCGTTACCTCTTCTGCATCTATCCCAAGCTTCTTCAATGCGTTTGCATACTTCTTCTCAGTTGGCTTCTTTACTATATCTGTCCAGACCAGTTCTTCAGGCCCTACGGCATTCCAGTTCTTTTTATCCGCGGGAAAGTCTATATTTACGATATGCCCCCTCAACCCCATAACGGTGGTATTTCTGTCCGCATCATCTTCTGAGAACGTATAGACGTTCGAACCCGAGACTCTTCTCCTCTTCTCCTTGCCGCATGAGAGAATGTTTGCTATCCTCTTCGCTGTATTGTTCTTCTCAGTTACGATCAGTCTTCGCACAGATATTTCTCCAACAGCTCGTTTACATCCTTAGGGGCGCTCTTTCCCTTAGAAAGTGCCATCACCTTCCCAACCAAAAAATTTAGCGCTCTCTTCTTTTTCTTATGATAATCTTCCACGACTTTTGGATTTTCTTCTATTACCTTTTTGACCAATATCTCGGTTTCACTTCTGTCTAACCTGCCAAACCCTCTCCTTCTCGCAATCTCTTCTGGATCCCCGCCATTATCGAGTATCTCCCTTATAATCTCAACCGCGTTCTTCTCCGTTATCTTTCCAGAAGAAAGATCTTTGAGTATCTTTATCGTCTTATCTTCGGTGAGTGGAGATCCCTCTATCTTCATCTCCCTATAATTTAGCTCCCCTTTGAGAACATCCACGATCCAACTTGCTGCCATATTTGGGTCGATCTCTCTTGCCCTCCTGACGACTTTTTGTCGTGGGATCGTGCAAATCGAAGATTTGCAGACAGTCTCAAAATAATCTGCGATCTCTATATCTGACGTCAGCGATCTCGCATGATTCTCTTTTACCCCATATTCTTCGACGAATCTGCGTATCTTCGCATCCGGAAGCTCTGGAATTTCATCTTTTAACCTTTCTGTCCAGCTTTTAACGCTCATTGGAGGCAGATCAGGCTCCGGAAAATATCTGTAATCTTCTTCTCCCTCCTTTGTCCTCATAGATATCGTTATGCCTCTCTCTTCGTCATAGTGCCTCGTCTCCTGGATAATTTTTATATTTCTCCTCAAAAGATTCTTTTGCCTCGTTGCCTCGTAAGAGAGAGCTTTTTCCACGCCTTTGTGGGAAGATATATTCTTTACTTCTGCCCTATCCCCTCCTGCCAAAGAGATATTGGAATCTACACGCATTGCACCTTCCAGATCCCCATTGAAGACATCTAAATATTCAAGGATGCTTCTCAATTTGTCGAGAAATCTCCTTGCCTCTTTTGGACTCTTCAAATCTGGTTCCGTCACAATCTCGAGCAGAGCCATTCCTGATCTGTTGTAGTCGATCAGAGAATGTCTCGAATATTGTATTCCCCCCTCATGGATCATCCTTGCAGGGTCTTCTTCCATATGGACTCTATTTATCCGGATGATCTTCTCCCCGCGATCCGTCTCTATGCTCATTTTACCATTAACTGCCAGCGGAAAATCATACTGAGATATTTGAAATCCCTTCGGCAGATCGGGATAGAAATAGTTCTTTCGATAGAATAGTGTCTGTTCCAATACCTCACAATTTAAAGCCAAAGCGACCTTTATTCCACACTCAACCGCCTTTCTATTTACCACAGGAAGAGCACCGGGCAACCCCAAACAGACCGGGCAGGTGTGCGTGTTTGGCTCCTCATCTTGATAATCGGTGGAACAGCCGCAAAAAAGTTTACTTTTGAGTTTATTGAGCTGTACGTGAACCTCTAATCCAATCATGACGTTATTCATTTAAAAACCTCACGGTTCTTTATTCCCTTGTGCACCTTTGGTGCACGCAGGTTGAAAGGGTGTCGTCGAAAATGCAATCAAATCTTCGATTTGGTGCACGCAAAATGAAACATTTTGCTGTGGAACATTTTGCTGTGGAACATTTTCATATACAAAAAATCTCCGATTTTTATCTCTCATTCTTTAAAGTGCTACCGAAGGTGCACGCAGGTTGAAAGGGTGCCCACCCTTCCATCAGAGCAACCCCGATACCTTCTTCTGATGATCTGTATTCTCTTCATAAATTTTAGCAATATTTATTATCGTCTCCTCATCGAAAGCCCTTCCGATGAGCTGTATGCCTATTGGCAGCCCTTCTGAAAACCCGCATGGTATAGAAACAGACGGAAGGCCCGTTAAATTTACTGGAACAGTATATATATCAGATAGATACATCGAGATTGGGTCTTCTATCTTCTCACCAAGCTTAAAAGGTTTATAGGGCATTGTGGGAGAAACGATCGCATCTAATTTCCTTTTCCTGAATGCCCCCTCAAAATCTTTTATTATTAAATTTCTCACCTTCAACGCCTTCAGGTAATATTTACCGTAGTATCCCGCGGATAGAGAGAACGTTCCCATAAGTATTCTTCTCTTCACCTCCTTCCCAAAGCCTTCGGCTCTAATCCTGGAGAAGGTCGTATCCCAAGCGAGATCCTTTCCCCTCAAGCCATATCTGACACCGTCATATCTCGCCAGATTGGAAGATGCCTCGCTCATCGCGATGATATAATAGGAAGAGAGTGCATATCTCAAATTTGGAAGATCTATCTCCTCGTATTCGATGCCCAGATCCTCCAATTTATGGATTGCATTCCATACATGTTTAAGAACATCTTCTTCCACCCCATCAAAGAACTGTGTCAAAACTCCGATCTTTCCGAACTTCTCAGAGGATCTTCGATAGAGAGTCGGATCTATAGAGGTGGAATCCCTCGAGTCTTTTCCAGATATAACATCTAAAAGAAGAGAAGCGTCTTCTATAGAAGAACCCATCGTTCCCACGCATTCAAGGGAGTTAGAATAAGCTATCAACCCATATCTTGATACGAAGCCATAGGTCGGTTTTATTCCTGATATTCCGCAGAAGGATGCAGGGCATCTGACCGACCCACCAGTATCCGTTCCTAAAGAGGCTATACATTCACCAGATGCTACCGCAGCGGCACTTCCACCAGAAGAACCTCCTGGAACTCTATCTTCATCCCAGGGATTTCTCGTCGAACCGAAGAAACTCGTCTCCGTGGTAGTACCCATTGCAAATTCATCCATATTCGTCTTTCCGACGATTATTGCACCATTCTCTTTCAATCTCTCGACCACTGTGGCGTCGTAAGGCGGAACGTATCCCCTTAAGATCTTTGAGGCACAGGTTGTTTCCACGCCTCTCGTTGAAAGATTGTCCTTTACGGCGATAGGCATTCCAAGGAGTCTTCCATCCCCCTTATTTTTGTCTATCTCCCTCGCTCTCTCTACAGCATCTTCACAGACGGTTATGTATGCGTTGAATCTATTCTCTTTTATCTTATCTATCAATCGTCTCGTAGCCTCTTCCGTCTCGCCGTCTTCAACGAAATGTCTGAATCCTTTAATTCCATCTTTGAAGTAGTTCTTCATCACATTATCTTAGGCCCTTTTATGTACCCTCTCTCCTTCTTTGGTGCGTTTTTAATCGCATCTTCTCCGGCCAAAGAGGGAGATGCAGCATCTTCCCTGAAGACGTTTTTTAAACCAAAAACGTGAAATGTCGGCTTCACGTCCTCTGTTTCCACCTCATCTATCTCATCGAAGAGGGCAAGTATCGATCTTATCTGTGGCGAAAATTCTTTCACCTCTTCTTCCTTTAGCTCTATCTTGGCAAGTCGGGCGATCTGTTTAAGATTCTCTTCATCCATCATCGAAATCCTCCAAATCAGATAAAAATTCACCGACTCCTTTTCCGGAATCTTTTGCCATCTTTTTCATTATCTTCCAAACGCCACTTCCGTACTGCATTGCCTTCTTCTCCATTCCTGCCAGTTTTTTGGATATCCTCTCTCCGGCAAGCCTTTTAAGGATGTATTTTCTTGTTACCAGATCTGCGTCTCTTTTTATTTTTAAATCTACTGGAATATCGGACGCAACTTTAACCACTCTTCGATCGAGGTAGGGGGTCTCTAAGGTTAAATTTTGGCTCCGTGCAATCGCCCCATCTCTTTTTAGATCTTTCGTTATATTCGTTACATCTTCTCTCAACGCTTCTTCGAGTTCCCTTTCTCCCATATATTTATATCTGTCGTAACCCCCAAATAACTCGTCCGCACCCTGTCCGGTCAATATCTTTCCAAAACCGCCCCCTTTCGCAGTTTTACACGCGAAGTAAAAGGGAGTTGCAATCGCGACTTGAACAGGATTTTTACTCTTTATTATCCGCATCACCTCCAAAAGCGCGTCTCTTATCTCCCCCCTATCTATCGCTCTTATAAAAGGCTCTTTTAAATTCAATATCTTCGCTACCAGAAACGCGTTCTCAACGTCTTTCGAATCTTTCGTACCGACGGTTATCAGCGTTAGATCGTACCCAAGGGAATAAGATATGGAAGCGATGATGGAACTGTCGATGCCTCCGGAGAAAGAGATTACAGAATCATCAGTTAATCTCTCCCCGACAGCGTCTTTGATCGCGTGAAAGAGCTCAGAGATTATGACATCTTCTTTTAGTGGGTTAGATTTAAAAAATCTCTTCCGTTCATCCATAATTAAAGTTCAATGTACCTTTACTGTACGAATAATACGCGTGCAAAAATTTGTCCCATGCGGCATCGTTGGTAAACCTCAATCTTCCCGCCTCGCCATCGTAATATCCCCTGTATGACCAGGGCGTTTTAGAGAAATATATGGTAATTCCATGAGAATTAACGACGCTTCTCGCCTCCTTTTTGTGAGCAATATGACTCATACTGTGCCTCTCCGAGATCACTACCTTTTCTATTGTATTCATCACCTTCTTGGCTGCGTCTTTGGCTTCATCGTCCGATACGTGCTTAATTGGCCAGTTCCACAAAACGAGTATTTAAACCTATTTCAATCTGATTAGGTTGAATGAATACATTTTGAGGTATCTTATCTATTTTGACTGACTATAAAAATAATGGCAAAAGAAGGGATATTAAATCAAGCAAATATGAGATGAGGTTTGACAAAGAAAAACAAAGTTGGCCCCGTCTCAGAATCGATAAGAAAGTGATCCCCTAAATCCTTGAAGGATTGGGGGGCGTATTATTATCTGCAAAGCCAGAAATTGAAGGCATAACAGAAGAGGATTGTATCAATTTTTTCATTAAGGTAAAGAATCGCTGTATTGGACTTCAAATTAAACCAGCAGGGTATGCTTAAACATTACTCAAATCATCAACGAATTAGAATTCCGGGGAAAGACGTATGAGAAGTTCACCGCCACCACATCGCCAACAGCGGATAAAAGAACAAAAAGAGATAAATATCGCCACCCATAAATCATCTTAAAGAAGTTTCGCTCACATTCACGATTCGGTTTAGTTCTGGAGGTAGTTCATCTTGGAAGAGACGGTGGCTGAGAAGCTGGCAAAAAAGCAGAGATCAATAAGTGTGGCTGAGTTTTTCGAGAAGAATAAGCAGATATTAGGTTTCGGTTCCGTCGCGCGGGCTCTCATAAGTACGGTAAAGGAGGCAGTAGATAACGCATTGGACGCGTGTGAGGAGGCAGATATCTTACCTGATATAATGGTTGAGATCAAAAGAAGCGGCAAAGATGCATATAGAGTCATCGTAGAGGATAACGGCCCTGGAATTGTCAAGGAACAGATATCAAAGGTATTTGGAAAACTTCTCTACGGGTCTAGGTTTTATGCCTTGAAGCAGAGCAGGGGGCAACAGGGGATAGGAATCTCGGCGGCCGTTCTTTATGGGCAGGTAACCACGGGAAAACCCACCAAGATCACGTCCAGGATTGGTGTCGGATATCCCGCCAATTATTGTGAGATGATTATAGATACGAAGAATAATGAGCCAGATATAGTCTTTGAAAGTAGCAAAGATTGGGATAGGCCTCACGGAACGAGAATCGAGGTCGAATTGGTGGCATATTATATCAAGGGAAGAAAGCAGAGCGTCCACGAATACCTGAGGGCGACATCGATCGTAAATCCACACGCGAGGATAACGTTCATAGATCCAGATGGAGAGATAGAGGTCTTTGAACGGAGCACGGATGAGATGCCGCGTCGTCCAAAGGGCATAAAACCACACCCCTATGGGATAGAGCTTGGAACGCTTCTAAAGATGTTGAGGAACAGCGAGAACAGAAAACTTGCGGCATTCTTGTACTCCGATTTTTCCAGGATAGGAAGAAAGACCGCCTTTGAGATCTGTGAGCGGGCAGGTATGGATCCTGAGATAAATCCCAGAGATTTTAACATAGAAAGTGCAAAAAAGCTTTTAAATGCTTTAAAAGAATCAAACATATCTGCTCCACCGTTGGACTGCCTATCTCCAATAGGAGAGGAGCTAATGAAGAAAGGCATCGAGGGAGATAGCCAGGTCGATTTTATTCTAACCACAAAGAGATCAACATCGGTTTATTCTGGAAATCCTTTTCTCGTGGAGGTCGGTCTTGCATATGGGGGCTCTTTGACAGGAGAGAGGGTGGAAGTGATGAGATACGCAAACAAAGTCCCACTCCTATATGGCGGTGGGGGTTGTGCGATCACGCATGCGATAGAGCGTATAAATTGGAAGAACTACGGATTGTCCCAATCAGGAGGCGGTGGAATACCTTATGGTCCCATGGTGATTCTCGTTCATCTGGCATCCACCAAGATACCATTCACGTCGGAGTCAAAAGACGCGATAGCAGATGTTCGCGAGATCCTGGATGAGGTCGAACTCGGGGTAAAAGAGGTTGCCAGAGGAGTGAGGATATTTAAAGAGAAAGAGAAGAAGTTTAAGAAGAAAAGAGAAAAGGAGGAGATAATAAAGAAGATACTGCCAAAGATCGTGGAAAAAACATCTTCTATGTTAGAGAGAGAGCCACCTGATATCTCACGTGTGATAGCAAGGATAATGGGCAACTTGCTCGTTGATAAAGAGTATGCAGAGGGAGACGGGAGAAGCTATTTCTATCTTGATCTCTGCAACTATTCGAATACCTCTCTAAATTTTAAAATTCACGAGAGAGCAGAAGGCGAGATAATTTCGTATGAACCGGATGCGAAGATCGTAGATTCTCCCGCAGGAGAGTATCTGGTGTGGAGCCTCAAATTAAAACCGAGAGATGAGATGAGACTCAAATATGCGATTAGGGGAGGTATAAAAGAATTGAAGATGGAGAGACCATTCGTCGATGGCGTCAAAGATGCAACTATCGGGGGAAGGTGTTTTTTTGGTCAATCGCTAAAATGAGGTGATAACATGTTTTATATAAACAAACATATGAAAGAGCAATTAGAAAAAAGGAAGGTAAAAAAATGACTGCAGGAGGACAATTTTTTGGAACATCTCTTGAAAACTCAATAGTTGATATTGAAGATCTTGAAAATCGACAAAAACCAAAAAAATTACCTTCATCTTTGTTAAGATCAGAAGAAGACGTAAGAGTAAAGATAATAAATCCTTATTTAAAAACTTTAGGTTTTGATTTGGATAAGGATTCCTTTCATGAAGAAACCATTGCCTTTACTATAGGAACGAGGCAATATACACTTGACCTTAGAGGACGAAGCGACACGATTATAAGGGTCCATAACAAAAATTTAGTGGTTGTTGAGGCAAAAAGATATGAGCATTCACTTACTAGAAAAGACTGGGAAGAACTAAGGTCTTTTGTATATGCTTTGATAAATAAAGATGAAACAATACCAAGATATGCTGTTCTGACAAATGGTCATAAATGCGTAATACGAGATTTACACTTAAATAAATGGCTAAGAAAAATCCCAGAAAAGAAAGATATTTTAGCTACTTTTGATACCAAAATATTGATAACTGAAATAGAGAGGGATGTAGCAAGAAAGAAAGTTTTTACACAAGCTAGCGAAGAAAAACTAATAAATATTGTATCAAAAACTGAGGAATATCTTAGAGAAGAAGGCTATGATGGAGAGAAGGCTTTCGTAGAGTTTGCTAAAATCTTACTTACTAAAATTAATGAAGATAAAAGATTTGCTGAAGGTAAAATTTCAAGATTTGAAAAAGATGTTATTCTAGATTTAGAGGAAAAAACAAATAAGGAGATATCAGAGATTATAAACGAGTTATTTAATGATGCCAAGAACGAATTTTCAAGTATATTTAATCCTAATGATAGAATACTGCTTGAATCACGGAATGTGATTCTAAAAATTGTAAAGATATATGAACCTTATATACTATATCGACTTGATTTTGATCTGTTTGGGATCGTTTATGAAAAGTTCTTTGCAGATATTTTTAAAGGTAAGACTGGCAAATTCTTCACTCCGCGAGAAATTGTTGAGTTCATGGTAGAATTTGCTGATTTAGAGATTGGAGATAGAATTTGTGATCCTGCTTGCGGTAGTGGGGGATTTTTAACTAGGGCGTATAAAAATTTAAGAGCACAAGTTTCAGATCTTGTAGCAGGTGGAGAAGATTTAGAAAGTCATGATTTAATACGGTTTATTGAAGATCAATGTATCATCGGGAACGATATCGACGTGCATTTGGTTACACTCACTAAATTAAACATGGTAATTCACGGTGATGGATGGAATAATATTTACAGGTCTGATGTATTTCAGATAGATAATTCTCCATTAACAGATTGGCATGGTAGTATTGACGTAATTTTAACCAACCCACCTTTCTCTCTGCCAATTTCCGGAGATAAATTAAAAGATTATAGGTTCGGAAGGGGGAAAGAAGAAGCTATCTCTGATTTATTATTCGTAGAAAGATGTTATAGACTGTTGAGACTTGGCGGGAGGTTACTTATAGTTTTACCCAGTGGGTGGACAAATAATCCAGATGATCAATATTTTAGAGATTATTTATATGAACATTGGATCGAAATAGCAACTATTTCTTTACCTGAGGGTGTTTTTAAGCCATTTGGTGGTAGCGGTGCTAAGACAGTAATATTATATCTAAAAAAGCCTTTAAATCAGAACGATAAACAGGGTGATGTATTAAAAATTAATATATCTCATGTTGGTTATGACCATCGAAGCAAACACTACAAAAAAATTCCATGGGACGATCTTAACAAAGTTCTCCAACTAGATGAATTTGTTAAGTTCAAACAAAAACTCTATTTGGAAAGGGAAAAAGACCGTAGGTATAGAGAATTAAGAAAAAGGCTGATAAAATATGCTAAGTAAAGAAGAATTGAGAGACGGCCCTTTCACTTTAATAGTTATCCCAAAAGAAGAAATAAAAAAGTCGACTATGTCTCCATTAGACTACTGTTCTCTATCTGGTTTATCTAGTTCTAAAACAATTAAAATAGGACAATTGTATAAGTTGGCCGATATTACAAGAGAAACAATTGCTCCCAAAGAAGGAGAAAGTTATGAAGTTATAAATTTGGCAGATATTGATAAGACAATTGGAGAGATTACGAAAATAAAAATAATCAATGGCGGAGAGATTACAAATCAAAAAGCCAAATTTTTCTATACTGACATTATATTTGGAAAAATCCGACCATACTTGAATAATGTAGCAGTGGTTGATGAAAAACCTACAAAACAAAATTTTTTTATAGGTTCTTCAGAGTGGGTTAGAATTAAGTCTAAGAATTATAGCTATTATTTACTGTTAGCGTTAAGATCTAAATTTACATTGTTTCAGACAAGTGCTAGAATAGGTTCTGTTAGACCAAGATTTGATCCCGATAAATTACCATTTATAGAAATACCAATTATTAGAAACAAAAAACTACTTTCTTTTGTTAATTCGATAGTAAAACAGATATTTGATATTCGCACTTTTTGTAATGGAGAAATAAAATGCTTAATAGAGGAATACGATAAACTATTAGGAGTTAAAACAAAAAAAGAAAAACTAATTGTCAAAATCTCTCAAAATAAAATAAATAAAAAAAGAATGGATGCTAATTATTACATTCTCACCGAAATAAAAGAAGAAATTAAGAAGAAAAAATATAAGGAACTAAAAGATTTAGTAAATTTTTCCGGCAAAAAAGTTTACGAAGAATATAAGGATGGGGATACTTTTGAGTATATTACTACAAGTGATGCAGATTCCAATCAGGGTGAAATCGTCTATTGGGAAGAAAAGGTATATAATCCCCAATCTCCCGTTTCAAATAAAGCCCCAGGAAGAGCCCAGATGTTACTTAAAGAAAATCAAATTTTAATACCTTATTTAAAACTAAGCGTCGAATCTGTGGCTTGGATCCCTAAAGATTTAGAGGATTACATAAGTAGTAATGGTTTTGCCGTTCTTGAACCAAAAGATGGAGATTATGGTTTTTTGTATTTGGCGTTACGTTCGACAACTGTTCAGGATCAATTAAAATTAATAGCCGCAGGAACCATAATGGAAGATATAAGTAAGGATGATTTGAAAGAGATATTTATTTTTATACCCAATGATGATATTAAGAAATATCTTTCATGGAGAATGGCTGAAATACTTGGAATAAGATGGCAAGCAAGGAAAACATACATACAGATGATGTCTTTCTATGAGGATTTTTGTTCGCATTTTTTAGATATAGAGAAATTTGAAGAAAATCTTAAGCAATTATCACAGGAATTGAACAAACTAAATTTTAAAAATCAAAAATAACATTGTAGGAGATATAATATGATAGAAAAAGAGAGCCTTGTGGCAAAAAAGCTTTTATCGATCGTCGAGGTTTATACGATCAGATGAGCTCCGGAGAGATCCCAAACCTTATTCTTCCAACGAGAAGTAAGAATAACATAGAGTACAATGAAGATAGTTGCGTGTGGGTCTATGGTAATTCGGAGAGTACGAGAAGCGCAAAGAGTGTTAGGGGTGCATACAGACTTTTGAAGACCGTCTATACGATAGATTTTTTGAACTACCAGCTTAAGGGAGGCAAATCTTCCACCCTAAGGGAACTCTACTACATCTCTGAAGGATGGGATTTGGCAAAATTTGGCGCTCAAGAGGAGAGCAACAAATTAATTGAGGACCTTGAAATAATGAGCGATCTGCAGCGGGAAAATTTTCACATAAGACCGTATTTCTATCTTGATCTCTGCAACTATTCGAATACCTCTCTAAATTTTAAAATTCACGAGAGAGCAGAAGGCGAGATAATTTCGTATGAACCGGATGCGAAGATCGTAGATTCTCCCGCAGGAGAGTATCTGGTGTGGAGGTTCAAATAGAGATATATTAAACGGAGAATAATTATATGGTAAACAAAGAATTACTAGATTATTATAAAATAAAAGATATGCGTGATTGGAAAAATGTTAATGCTTCTCTACTTATTACAGACCCTCCATTTGGAATAGAATTTTCTGGAAAAAATGGAAATTATAATAGAAATGTAAATAATGTAGTAGATGGTTATGTTGAATGGAGTGTGTCTGAATATGGAAAAAAGATACAACAATTATTAGAATGTATTAACATAAACTTGAAAGAAAACGGACAAGCTTTAATATTTTCTGGGTGGAACAATAGTAATATTATTCATAATGCAATTGTAGAACATAAGAGCTTAACATTAAGAGGTAAATTGTATTGGACATATAATTTTGCTCCATCATGCAAGAAAAGGCCCGCTCATAATGTATATGAAATTTATTGGGTCACAAAAGGAGATAAATGGTATTTCCATAATAGATGTTCAACTGAGCATTGCCAAAAAGGTGAACCTAACTTAACAACTTTGAATTTTAAGAGGGATTATAAAGTTAATATGCCTAAATATCCAACAAGACTTCCATTTAAACTTTTACAATGTTTATTGGAACACTTTTCAAAAGAAAATGATTTACTCTTTGACCCATTATGTGGCAGTGGAATGATGGGGGTAACCGGATATATGCTTAAAAGAAAATTTATAATGGGGGACTTAAATAAAAATGGAAAAATTGTATTTGAACATCTTTTAGATTATTATCTAAATAAAAATAGTTTAGTACGGGATATAAAAATAAGTGATTGGTGAAAAAAATGAGGCAGGAAAAATTTTTGAAAATAGCAAAAGAATTGTCATAGCAAAGCAACATTAAGAAAAGTTGAATTTAATCTAAACCAAATTTCTTTCATTAAAATTGATGATTCTGTTCTTGTCAATTGTGGCTCATTTCAAAGGAACTTTAGAAATGCTAATGGCACTCCAAGAAGAGAAAAAGTTTTATTGGACTTAGAAAAATTGGGAAAATTATTTTAAGATGCAAGATATGAAGCCACGAAAACCCATAATAAAAAGTTGGCAGGCGGAACACCTCATCGCTTCGTTCGGTTCATACACAATCAAAAATTTTAAAAACCAAAAATAACATTCTAGGGATATAACATGATAGAAAAAGAGAGCCTCGTGGCAAAAAAGCTTTTATCGATCGTCGAGGGTTTATATGATCAGATGAGCTCCGGAGAGATCCCACACCTTATTCTTCCAACGAGAAGTAAGAATAACATAGAGTACAATGAGGATAGTTGCGTGTGGGTCTATGGTAATTCGGAGAGTACAAGAAGCGCAAAGAGTGTTAGGGGTGCATACAGACTTTTGAA
>CABGHG010000025.1 GCA_902158735.1 Candidatus Methanolliviera sp. GoM_oil | reverse complement strand
AGCGTCTTTTCTCTCGGTTAAACAATCGTTATAGAGAACTCTGCATATATCTAACCAAGTTTCAAGGATAGATTTTTCTTCTCGGTTTGGATATATCCTATATTTGTATGTTCTTTTGATCTTCATTAGATTTGCAACCAATAGATTAATATATTTGGGGGTTTAAATAGTTTTTGGTATGGCGTGATTTCTTTCATTAGATTTCGCAACCAACGCCATACCTTTAAAGTTTAAAGTTTTATCATCCCCAAGCTAAAGCATAGGGGTTTTCATTATCCATAAAGAAAAAAAGGAAGCAGAAGATAACGTTGGATGCACGATGAAAAGTATTCTATGGGCAGAAAAATATCGCCCCAGAAGTCTGGACGAAGTCGTGGGACACGAAGAGGTCGTCGAGAAGTTAAAGTATCTCATAAAAAGAGGAAATCTTCCACATCTCTTCATAAGCGGGCAACCTGCAAGTGGAAAAACCTCACTGGTTCTCGCGATGGCTGAAGATTTGTATGGAGATTTCTTGGAGGAAAATCTGACCATCTTCAATGCTTCTGATTTTTTTGACCTTGGAAAGGCTTATTTAGAGAAGGAGAAGAAATTTTTGCGATTTTACGATAAGAAGAAGACAGTTATATCTGTATTTAAAGAGGTAGTAAAAAAATATGCTCCGATGCCACCGTTGAATGCGGATTTTAAGATAATTTTTATAGATAACGCAGAATCTTTGAGATACGATGCACAGCAAGCATTAAGGAGGATGATGGAGAGATATTCAGAGACGTGCAGGTTCGTCTTCGCCACGAGTCAGCCTTCAAAGATCATCCTTCCGATAAGATCGAGGTGTCTCAATCTATCTTTAAAGAATGTGGATAAGAAGAAGATCGAGAGAAGACTTCTTGAGATTGCAGAGAGAGAAGATCTAAAGTTCGTCGATGAAGGTAAAACTGCGATGACATACTACCTCTCGGATAATTTAGAGATCGGTATAAAAGTCTTGCAGATGGCATCGTTAAAAGGGCGGGAAATAGATGCCGAAGCCATAAAAGAGTCTTTCGAGGGATTTAAATCATATCTGGACATTTATCTGGATGATCTATTTAAAAAAGGTAGTCGCAAATCTTCGATTTTTGAAGATCCTAAAAATATAAAGAGCGTAGTGGAAAGGATCACGATAGAGGGGGGATATAGAGGGGACGAAATTTTAGAAAAGATGTGGAAAAGAATCTCCGAGATGGATTGGGATGAGAAGAAGAGGGCCAAGATGATCTTGTGCTTAGGCGAGACAGATTATACAACGAGAAAGGGAAAATACGAGTATATCCATATAGAAGATCTCTTCTCAAAGATCTTTGCCGTGATGGATCAATAGACTATCACAATCTTTTGGATGGAGTCCTCAAAGGAGGATAAAAAAATAAGAACGCTAAAGATTTATAGTGAACCACCCCTCCCTTTCGGAAGGGGACTTCTTGGCGAAATATTTAAATCAGTCTGCTTCTAACAACCCGTCTTTCATCTTTCTCTTCTACGATTAGTCTCTTGATGGTCGAATTATTCATTAGATTGACCTCTCCTTTAACTGGTTTCACCTCTACATACAATTTGTATGTGCCAGGTTTGATAGCTCCAGTGTCCAAACTTATGGTGGCGACTCCAACCTCTTTGGGCCCTATTTTTACCGCGTTCGCTCCGAGAACCATCCCATCTTTTCCACCTATTCTAATCGATACAATGGCATCTTCATAGAAGACCCTGCTCCCATTCTTAATCATCACACGAATAGCCTTTGATTTGCCCTCGATCATTTTTATCGCATTAAACGGATTTCCATCCTCATCGTTATAAAACGTGCGTCCTCTTTCGTCGCACACACTGGATATCAAGAGATCATGTCTCGGCGGCTCTGATACGACCGTTATGCTCTTATTAATCGAATCAAAGTGGCTTGTACCAGATATTACTCTCGCGCTTATCATGTATGATTTATTCTTCTTTTTTAGGACGTTTTCGTCCTGCGGGTTGTATCTCGGTATGTATCTACATTTTACAGATTGGCCCTCTCCAGGAGTTAGCGAAACGTTATTGAACGTTTTAATTATTTCCTGACACTTTAATCTCCGATAAGTGGGGTGATAGATCTGAGAGGAATCTTCGCTTGGCTGTGCGTTCTGTTGGTTACCGCGACGATTACAACAACTTTTCAACTTGTCGATCAAGCGGCCATCTTGCTTGATCTCTTCCTGACTCTGAGATATATTATCAACCGTTTTGGTTTTAATATCATCTTCTTCAATCATTTCCCACCATTCACTCTTTATCACGACCCTAACATTTTCTGGTGACTCGCCGTTGTTTCTGACGATCACAACAATATCTATGGGCTCATCCAGGATGGGCGTTGTTGGAGAGACGATCAAATCAACTATCTCGACATTATTCTGCGGTGATACCTTGGAAATATAAGGATACGTCGCCGATGCCACCGATGCCATAGAAATACATAATATCAGACAGATAAAAACTGTTTTACCAATCTTACCGTCGTTCATTTTTTTATCCTCCCGCAAGCAATGAAATATTTATCTTATTATTATATTAAGTTTTTCCGTATGTCTTCATTAGAGTTCCTTAGAAAACTCAAATTTTTACTCAATGTAGCTGAATTTTGGAGAAGATTACCGCTAAAAATTTAGCTGTATCAGATATGTGAATTATCATGAATGAAAACCTCGCCCTTTAGGGCGGGGATGATAAAACAGTATGACGTTGCTTTAGAGATCAAATGAAAGAACTCACGCCATACCGGAAAGTATTTAAACTCACAAATATATTAATTTATCGCTTTAGAGGTTAAATGAGACTTAAAAGGGCATTAAAATATAGAATATATCCAAACCGAGAACAAAAGGATTGTTTGGAAGAGTGGTTAAATACCTGTAGAGTTCTCTATAATGATTGTTTAACTGAGAGAAGGGATGCTTGGCAATGTTGCAGAAAACCTATCAATTATTACGATCAAGCTAACCAATTGAAAGAGATTAAAACCTTTGATGAAGATCTAAAAGAAGTCCATTCTCAAGTCATTCAAGACGTTTTAAAGAGGATAGATAAAGCATTTAAAAACTTTTTTAGACGGGTTAAGAGAAAGGAGAAAACTGGTTATCCAAGATACAAACAAAAATTTAGATATAATTCCTTTACATATCCTCAACGTGGGTTCAAGTTGGAAGATAGAAAGTTAATTCTCTCAAAGATCGGGTCTGTCAACATAAAACAGCATAGAGATATACCAGAAGACGCAGAGATTAAGACTTGCACGGTTGAAAGAGATTTAGATCGTTGGTATGCTTGTTTTACGGTTGAGATTGAGATAGAAGAACCAGATCAGTATATAGAAATTACAAACCCAATTGGTATAGATTTAGGAATAAGCCATCTAATAACACTTTCAAACGGAAATACGGAAGATAACCCTAAATACCTATCTAAATCCGAGAGAAAACTAGCGAGAAGACAGAGAAGGCTAAGTAAATCGAAGAAAAGATCAAATAATCGAGGTAAAAGACGATTTGAAGTAGCCAAAACTCACAGCAAGGTAAAGGAGCAAAGAACCGATTTGTTACATAAGATAAGTCATAAATTGGTTGATACTTATGATCTAATCGTCTTTGAGGATCTAAAAATTAGAAACATGCTTAAAAATCATCACTTGGCTAAGTCTATAAGCGATGCGACGAAATCTTTGATTTCGTGCCGCAAAAATGGAACATTTTTGCATGTTTCATGGTCACAATTAACGAATTTTGTATCCTATAAAGCGGAGGAAACTGGTAGGAGAGTTGAATTTGTTAATCCAAAGAATACAAGTCAAGAATGTTCTCGTTGTGGCAGGATTGTTAAAAAACCTTTAAGTCAAAGGGTTCATAAATGTCCGTTCTGTGGACTAATAATGGATAGAGATCAAAACGCTGCGATAAACATTCTAAAAAGAGGTCTTCGAAAATCCAAAGGATTTTCGATATGCCAAAAATCTTCGATTTTTGAGCAACTAAGGAATGTAGGGCAGGGACTGCCCGAATTTAAGCCTGAGGACTTCTCAAAGAGAAGGATGATACAGGAAGCCTCGCCCTTTAGGGCGGGGTAGTTCACGATTATTCAATAGGGTAAGCCTTAACTATTTCGAAACTTAGGGATTTTTGGATGAACGAAGCGGATCTAAGAAAAGATGCAATGGAGATATTTCTTGCGTCTATCAGAGCTGTGGATCCCATAATCGCCGTTAAAGAGCATGTTTCTTTGGAGGGGGATATTTTACGGGTGGGCGCCAATAGTTATGGCCTCTCAAACTACGATGGGATCTATGTGATCGGTTGTGGGAAGGCGGCCGCACCAATGGGGCGTGCTTTAGAGGACATATTGGAGGATAGGATAGATGGAGGAGCGATAAATGTCAAATATGGCCATATAACCCCTTTAAAGATAATCAAGGTAAATGAGGCAGGTCATCCGATTCCAGATGATGCGGGCGTTGAAGGTACAAGAGAGATCTTAAATATGCTCGATGGATTGGGGGAGAGAGATTTGGTTCTATCTGTTATATCCGGCGGTGGATCAGCACTATTGTCTATTCCAAAAGATGGAATTAGCTTGGAAGAGGAACAAAGAATAACGAAGATGCTTTTAGACTGTGGTGCAAGCATAGATGAGATGAACACATTGAGAAAGCACATATCTGGCGTCAAAGGGGGAGAATTGGCAAGGGTTGCTTATCCAGCGACCGTGATATCACTCATCTTATCAGATGTGGTGGGGGATCGCATGGATGTGATCGCCTCTGGGCCCACCGTACCGGACGAATCCACCTATAAAGATTGCATGAGAATAATCGATAAATACGATCTAAAACTTCCCGTATCTGCAATGGATAAAATTAAAAGGGGAGTTGAAGGATTGGTGGAGGAGACGCCCAAGAGAGGCGACAAGATCTTTAATAGAATGTACAATATCATCATTGGAAAGAACATGATGGCTTTGAAATCCGCCGAGCAGAAAGCGAAAGAGTGTGGATATAATACATTGATACTATCTTCTTCGATCGAAGGAGAAGCAAGAGACGTCGCCTTCGTTCATGCTGCCATCGCAAAAGAGATCAGAGCCAGTGGAAATCCGATAGAAGCGCCGGCGTGCATCATATCTGGTGGCGAAACGACGGTGACGATCAAAGGCGATGGAAAGGGCGGAAGAAATCAGGAGTTCGTCCTGGCGAGTGCAATGAAGATCGACGGGATGGAGGATGTCGTAATACTCAGCGGAGGGACAGACGGTTCAGATGGACCGACCGATGCCACGGGTGCGATCGCAGACGGTTCTTCAATAGATAGGGGAAACAAAAAAAATTTAGATTCAACGAAATATCTTCAAGATAACGATTCTTATCACTTCTTTGAATCGTTGGGGGATTTGATCAAGACGGGACCCACAAACACCAATGTGATGGATGTGAGGTTACTGCTAGTTGGGTGAAAGAGGTCGATAACAGGTCGTCAAAGATATAGTCAGCAAGAATAGATAAGATACCTTAAAATGAGATGAAAGATTATTTGGTAGAGCAGTGGTGATATTTATGAACATAGAGCGTGATGAGGCAGGCAGATATTATTACCGATTACCTAGATCCCTCTTATCTGAAGATCTAAAACACCCCTATGCGGATTATCATCCAAGACCGACATACGGTTCAATTTCTATCGATATGACTGATGCAGACGCGTATAAAAGGACGTTGGAAGAGGATAAAAAGATCCGTATCACATTCACCTCTATGATTATCAAATCCGCAGCCGAGGCATTGAAGGATTTTCCAATCTTATGCGGTGTTTGGGAGGGAAAAGATAGAATCAGATGTCCAGATCCCATGAAAATAGATATTGTTGGCCCAGTTCAAATAGAGGAGAAGGGAGGGTTCTTCCTCATCGAGGAAGCGAATAGGAAAACGCTAATTGAGATCTCAGAAGAACTGAGAAGCCAAGCAGATAAAGTTAGATTGGAAAAAAAGGTGGGGTATCCCTGGCCACGAGAAAGAGGAGAATTGAGACCCCTCTTTGAGATAACAAACCCGGGGATGATGAGAGTTGAATCTGCCTTCACCGTCCCAAGGCCAATTGCCACAAGCTTATTGATAATCTGTACGATAGAAGAGAAGCCCATCGTGCGGAATGGGCAGATAGTAGTTAGAAAGATGATGAACGCCATTCTCTCAATCGATCACTATGCCATGTTGGCCAAGATTCCACTGAGCTTTTTAAATAAGTTTAAAAGGAATCTGGAGAATCCCTCTCTTACTTTCTAATGCCCTCACCTTTTAATGCTTCCACCTTGGTGCTCTCTTCTCCAAAATGGCGGTTATTCCTTCCACCGTCTCTTCTGACGTACTTGCAAGTGTTATCAAATCTCTCGCGTACTCGAGGGCATGAATGTAATCCATATCAAAGATAGAGTAGAAGGCTGGTTTACCTATATGGAGTGCCGCCCAACTTTTCTCTGAGATCCTCTCTGCAAGATCAAGAGCAGAGTCCATAAGTTTATCATTTGAAACCACTTTATTCACCAGACCGATCTTTTCTGCCTCTTTTGCACTGATTATGTCGCCTGTGAAGAGCATCTCGACAGATCTTTTCATCCCCACCGATCGGGATAGAGGAACCATTGGAGTGATGCAGAAAACCCCTATGTCAACACCCGGCGTCTGAAATTTAGCATCCTCCGACGCAATGACCAGATCACACGCCGCAGCCATCCCACATCCTGCGGCGGTCGCATACCCGTGAACGGCAGCAATCACGGGTTTTGTCATTCTAGCAATATACTCCCAAATTTTAACGGATCTCCCAAAGACTTTACGTCTATCCAATGGAGAGAGGGTCGCAAGCTCCTTCAGATCGTGGCCAGTGCAAAATGATTTTCCTGCCCCCATGAGTACGATCACTCCGATTCTCTCATCATCCTCGAGTTCCTCGAAAGCCGTCAGCATCTCTGACATGAGATCACTGTTCAGCGCGTTTAGAGTATATGGACGGTTCATCGTGATAATTCCGACATGCTCTTTTCTCTTCATAATCAAGTTTTTATATTCCATTTTTATCATCTTTTTTTGATGACGCAAAACTAAATTAAATAAATCCGAGCCAATCTCCAATAGAAGTACCTATAGTAACAAAGACATAAGAATTTAATAGATTACTCCCAAAATTGATGAGGAGGAAATAGAAGAGATTAACTCCAAAGAGACCGCAGAACAACGCAAGAAAATTAAATGGTAATATAGGTAACAGAGCGAATGCGAAGATAAGAAGATACCCCCACTTATTCCACCACCGAGAGATATCGTTATATGCCTCTTTAGACATCTTTCGTTCTACATATGGCCTTCCCAACTTCTGTGCCAGGAAATAGTTTAGATATATACCTAAAGTATAGCCCACTGTTGCAACGAGAATTGTAGGCAAGGTCTCCATACCAAACATTCCTGCTGCTCCAACTGCGGCAGGGCTTCCCGCAGGTATGAATGAACCTCCCAAAAATGTAATAAAAAAGAGGCCAAAGTATCCATACCGCATGTAGTATTCCATATTAACACCAGATAAAAGCTCTGGCGGTACGTAGAGCTTGAGCAAGACCACTAAAACGACGCATAAGACAACAAATATGACGCTGAGCGCAATCGTATATTTTACCCACTTTTGCATCTGATAACACCCTCTTTAAATTATGATATTGTAAAGCGTGTCTCTCCTCTTAGGAATTCTTCCCGCATCAATTATCATCGCCTCCATCTCCTCGGGGGATAGATACTCTCCTGCCTTGGATCCAGATGACTTGGATATCTTCTCCTCCATCAGTGTTCCCCCAAGGTCGTTTACGCCGGCTAAAAAACTCAATTGAACCATCTCTAGTCCAAGTTTTACCCAAGATGCCTGTATATTATCGACCGCCCCATATAAAAGTATTCTCGCAATCGCGTGCATCCTAAGGTCGTCTATCCCCCCTCTCCTCCTAACGATCTTTCCCAACTCATTATTCTCACACATGAACGGAAGGGGAATGAACTCTGTAAAGCCGTTGGTCTCTTCTTGTATCCTCCTTATCATAAGAATATGATCTATCCTATCTTCCAGGGTTTCAATGTGCCCATACATGATCGTAGCCGTGCTTGGAATTCCTATCCCATGAGCTTCCTTTACGATTCTCTCCCACTCTTCCGAGGATAATTTGTGCGGACAGATCTTCTCTCTGATCCTATTCACAAGTATTTCTGCCGCTGTTCCTGGTATAGAATTCAATCCCGACTTTTTAAGCTCTTTCAACGCATATATGGTATCTATTTTAGAGTTTTTCGCCATGTGATAGATCTCCATCGGAGAGAAAGCATGTATGTGTATCTTTGGGAATTCATCTTTAATCCTCTCTGTTATGGTACAATAATCTTCAAGCTTCATCCCCTCAAGAAGTCCACCCTGTATGCAGACCTCGGTAGCACCTCGCCCCACTGCATCCCTCGTCTTTTCTAATATCTCCTCCATTGATAAGATGTATCCTTCCCTTTCCCTAAACGCACAGAAGGCGCAATCTCCGATACAAAGATCGGTGAAGTTGATATTCCTATTCACAACATACGTGATGTATTCTCCGACGGTCTCTCTCCTCATCGAATCGGCAAGTTCAAATAATTCGAGGGGATATACATGATAGAGATCTATCGCGTCCTTTCTCTCTAATTCTCCCCTCCACGCTTTATCGATCAGTTCATCCTTCTCTCTTGAATCCATCATCATCCGCATATCTCTCGATCAGATTACTAACTCTTTCACTATACCATCCGCCATTCTTCTTTAACCCATCCTTTCTCTCGCAAATGAACGCCGGATATATGGGGAGTCGCTCCCTCAACAAAAACGAGTCACCCAAAATTCCCCTCAAGTCTTCCTCAGATGGCCATTTTGACTCCGGATTTATGTGATCCGGGGTTATCGGTGAGATGCCTCCGAGGTCGTTCGCCCCGCATCTTATCATCTCTGGAATCATCTCAAGCGGAACGAGATTTGAAGGTATCTGGATCGCAATCTCATTGGGAAGTATCTCCCTTGCAAGACGCACTGTTTCCACAAGTTCGTCCATCGGAAGAGCCCTATAATTCTCCATCTTCGTCTCTCTCTTTGGAACGAAATTTTGTATGATCACCTCCTGTATATGCCTATATTTCTCATATAAATCTCTTACCACCTCCAAAGATCTTCGTCTATCTTCTCTTCCCTCTCCTATCCCAACCAATATACCTGTTGTGAATGGTATCTTCAGTCTTCCGGCATCTTCAATCGTTCCGATTCTAATCTGTGGATCCTTTCCCGGACTCTTCTCATGCGCCTTCAGTTTTGCTGTGCTCTCCAGCATAAGTCCCATGCTTGCGTTCACCTCTCTTAAAACCTTCAGTTCCTCGAATGATATCGAGCCGGGGTTCGTGTGGGGAAGCATTCCGATATCCAATGCAAGTTCACAGAGATCCCTCACATATTTGATGAAACTCTCATATCCCTCTTCCTCAAGCATCTCTGAAAAGCCCTCCACCGCTTCAGGATACTCTCCGAATGTGAATAATGCCTCTGAGCAACCCTTCTCTTTTCCTCTCCTTAAAATTTCTTCTACTTCGTCAAAGTTGAGCAAAAAAGCATCCTCGTCTCTTATATCTCTCCTAAATCCACAATAATAGCATCTATTCCTGCAGATGTTCGTTACGGGAATGAAGACGTTTTTGGAGAAAGTTACATATTTATGTTTATTGACCACGTAACGTCGGTTAAAAAAGCATTTGATATTTATCTTTTTGGGGGTGTTCAAAGTAAAATTGGGTAAAGTGCATGCGATAATACCATTTAAATTGGAAGGAGCAAAATCGAGGTTGTCCAACGTGATGAGCATGGACGAGAGAGAAGAATTTTCCTTTAAAATGCTTCAAGACGTGCTAAAATCATTAAATCCATTAGATATGAAGGTATCCATCCTCTCTACCTCTGAGATTGAGTTGGACGGCTATGACATTTTAATCAGCAAAAGAAGATTAAATGACGCTCTAAACGAGATTCTATCTGAGGAGAAAGAGAAAAATCCCGTGCTCATCTTAATGTCCGATCTCCCGTTAATCACATCTAAGATCGTCGAAAGAATATTAGAGAGAGGGGAGGACGTGGTGATCGTTCCAGGAAGAAAAGGGGGGACGAACGTGCTATTCATAAGGGATCCGTCGAGATTTAAAGCAGACTATTATGGGATAAGCTTCAAGAATCATGAGGAGATTGCGAGAAAGAATGGTCTTTCATATTATATATGCGATTCGATGTTGGCAGGGACGGACATAGATGAAGAGGAAGATCTATTGGATCTGCTGATCTTTGGGAATGGGAAGGCAAGGGATTATCTGAGAGAGATTGGGTTTTCTGTGAAGATTACGAGAGAGAAGGTTTTTCTGGCGCGAAGGTTAAGATAAATGAGATTATTAGGAGTTGAACGATAGTTATATAATGAGATGATCCAATAAAACTTTAAAGAGATAAACTGGATAGGAGATTTATAAATGCCAATGATGACCCAACAAAGGGTGACAGAAACAGAAGGGGAGTTTGCATACTATATACACAGAATCAAAGAAGAAGATATCGGATCGATCCATAAAAGGAAGATATTGGGATCTAAATCGAAGGGTGCAAGAACGATAAAACAGATTAAAGACGGTGATAAGATACTATTTTGTGTGTCGTTTGACATTAAGCAGAGAGCAACGCTATCTTTCGTTGGATATGGAACCGTAAAAGACGTCTTCGACGAAGAGAAACAAAGATCTGGCACATCTCCGAGAAAGATAAGGATTCGTGAGGTGAGATATTTTAAGGAGCCCATCCTAGTAAAGAATGTAGCAAATGATCTGGAATTCATTAAAAGAAAAGATAAAGCGGCAAATTACCTAAAATCTATATATAAAAAGATTTCAGCGGAGGATTTCAAAGCAGTGGTGAAGGGCAGAAAGGCTACATCGAGCTATCCAGATCATCTCGAGAAGAGGATATATACAACAGAAGAGGTTTTAATAGATTCTGTATATGGATTATTCGATCTTCTAAAGATAACGATGAAGAGTGATATGATAGAGATAAAATCGTTCATCAAATATCTGCATAAGTTGGTAAATGCTTATGGATTATCCAAGAGCTATGAGGAGGTCGAGAAGTTTTATTCGGAGAATGCCTGGAGATTTAAATTTGAACACGTGAAATCTAAGGACGTAGATAAGTTGGTCACATTATACGATAATCATGGCAATTCGATCTCGTTCGCATATATCAAATTGAGGTGATAGATATGTATGAAGAAGAGAGAGATATTATTGATGCGTTGAGAGGGGGTAAGGCACCGGAGCAATCCACAGGGTATATGCCTATTGGCAGAAAAGATGAGATAGATGAATTTGAACGTCTTTTAAAGGATGTTGAGAGGGGAAAAGCCGTAACAAAATTCATTAATGCCCAGTTTGGTATGGGTAAATCTCTTTTGTTGAGGATAGTGGAAGAGATCGCAATAGAGCATAATTTTGTTGTATCTTATATTGATCTTCCTAAAAGAGCGGCAGATATTCCATTCAATAAATTTGAGATCGTATATACAAAGATTGTACAGGGATTAAGGAGTAAATCAGGCAGATCATTTAAAGAAATTATAGATGCTTGGTTACTAAATTTAAAAAATAGAGTTAGAGATGAATTAGATAATCCTCTCAGATCAGTAGATCCTATTGTAATGAGATACATAGATAAATCGCTCGAACATGTTAAAGAATATTCTAACTCATTCGCATTTGTAATTAGAAGTTATTCTCTGAATTTAATGACGGGAAATGATGAAAAAGCGAATTATGCCATAGCATGGTTGGAAGGAGATCCCAATATGCCCGCGAATAAAAGAAGAGAGATCGGGGTTAAGGGAACAATAACAAAAGAAGAATCATTCAACTTTTTAAAGGCTTTAACAATATTAATCAAGTCGATAGGGTATTATGGTCTTGTTGTTTTGATAGATGAAGTGGAAAATATAATGAATCTCACGACAGGAAATTTAAGAGAAGGCGCCTATGGTAACATTAAAACACTCTACGATAATGAGCATGGACTTGAAAATATAATGTTCATCTTTGCTGGAACACCTCAATTATTTCAGGAAGGTGAACGAAAAGGTATTGCATCTTATGATGCGTTGTATGAAAGGATAAAAGATGTATTGCATAGTCCATATAAAAATATAAGAGAACCTGTGATAGAGCTTGAAGGGCTCAAAAGGGATGAGTTAAAAGAAGTAAGTGAGAAGATAATTGAGATGCATGCTTTAGCTTATGATTGGGATCCAAGATCTAGAATGAATCCCGTTTTAGAGGAGATTTTAAATTATTATGAAGAACGGGCTGGTTTAAGTGGTGGTAAAGTGATCCCAAGAGATTTTATCAGGGCATTTGTAGATGTTTTAGATACCATTCAACAGCATCCAGATATAACCGAAGAGGGTATATTAGGATTGTTTGAAGAAAAAGAATCAGAATGGGAGCTGTAACTATTGCCATTCCAATCGTTGGATGAGAGGATCAAGAACTTCATAACAGGCAGATTGAAGTGGATAGACCTCATGCCAATTCAGAAGAACGCTATTCCAACGGTAAAGGAAGGAAAAGATCTCTTAGTCATATCTCCAACCGCCTCTGGAAAGACGGAGGCTGTTTTTATCCCTCTCTTCGATGATATATTAAAGAATAATTTAGAACCACTCTCGATACTCTACGTTCTGCCCTTGAAAGCCCTCATAAATGATATATATGATAGGATGGAACGATGGTGTGAACCGTTAAATCTGACGATAACGAAATGGCATGGAGACGCAAGCTCATCAAAGAAGGAGAAGTTCATAAAGGAGCCAACGGATATTTTATTGATAACGCCAGAATCATTGGAATCTTTCTTGATCAATAAAAATACTGATACCAAACGAAGGATATTCAAAAATTTAAGATATATCGTTATAGACGAGATACACTATTTTGCCGCATCGGATAGGGGAATACAGCTCAACTCTCTGTTGAATAGACTAAAAAGATATACAGAAGATGAAGTTCAGCGAATCGGTCTATCCGCAACCGTTGGAAATCCGAAAACCGTATTGAGATGGCTCACCGACGATGAAGATGCCGAGATTGTTGAGGATAAAAGCCAAATTTCACCTCAGTATAAGGTGATATATGGGGGAGATGCCGCGATCATCGAGACGCTCAAAAGATATTTGGATAAAAAAATTCTATTCTTCGTGCACTCTCGCAAAGATGCCGAGAGGTATCATAACCTGATCAGAAAGCATCTGAATCAAAAAAATGTATTCATACATCACTCATCAATCGATAAGAAGATAAAAGAGGAGAGTGAAGAGAATTTTAAACGGGCAAAAAATGGCATTATGGTATGCACAAGCACGTTGGAACTTGGAATCGATATAGGAGATACAGATATAATTCTTCAAAATCATCCTCCATTGCAAGTGAGCTCTTTCGTGCAGAGGGTCGGCAGAAGTGGCAGACGCAGAAATCCACCGCGATCTATCGTATTTTGTGATGATGAGAAGGATGTATTCATAACGCTCGCCGAGATATGTTTGGCTAATGAAGAGAAGTTAGAGGAGATAGGGATACCTGAGAAACCAAAAGATATCTATTTTCACCAGATATTAAGCAGTGTCTTTGAGTATGGAAAGATCAAGAAGAAGGATCTATTTTATCTTCTGAACAAATCTTTTGTCTTCTCAAATATTGATAAAGAAGAATATAAACTGTTGATAGCAGATATGATAAAAAAGGACTTTTTAGAGGAATACGGAGGGTATTTAAGTCTTGGATACGATTTTGAGAAGGAATTTGGAAAGAGGAACTTTATGGAATTTTATAGCGTCTTCCCGTCGAGTTATGATTTTGTCGTTAGGGAAGGATTAAAGGATATCGGGAGAATGGATGCATTCTTTGTCATAAATTATCTTGAGAGGGGGTCAGATTTTGCATTGGGCGGAGAAAACTGGAAGATATTGGAAATAAATTATGATAAATTTGAGGTAAAGGTCAAGAAGACAAAGGGCGGCGAGGCACCACACTGGTATGGCACAAGGGGCGTCATGGATTATCTGGTGACGCGAAGGATATATGATATTCTCTTAAATGATTTTGATAGAGATAACTTAAGATATCTCGATGATGCAAGTAAGATGATTCTTGGAAAATTCCAAGAAGAGGCATTGAGGGTTGGTTTTGAAGAAGGAGTGATACCCATCGAGTTCGACGATAATGAAAGAAGAGTTTTTATATATACATTTGGGGGCTTACGCGTCAATGCGTTGTTATCATCAATCTTCAAGGTTTATTGTGGGGTGTATTCGATATATGATTCTCCGTATTTCGCATCTTTTAAGTTCAGAGAGGGGTTTGGGATCGAAGATGTCAGAGATATTACGAGAAATATCGAAGATATCCTCAAAGATGAGAATTTAAAGGTGCATATCTTTGAGAAGGCAAATAAGCTCGTTAAAAATAAATTTATAAGATATCTTCCAGAAGGCGATCAGATAACGCTTAAATCCGCGTTGTTATTCGATGAAAGTGGTCTTATGGATGTTTTACAAGAAAATTCGCTGAAATTGGTTGCTTCAACACCTTTCAAGGCATGGTAACTCTTACTTTCATTAAGGGTATTTCATAATAGTTAAGTTTTTCAAAACAGAAGGTTGTGGTATCATGGATAAGAAAATCGGAATAGTGTTAATAGCTGTAATCTTTCTTATT
>CABGHG010000024.1 GCA_902158735.1 Candidatus Methanolliviera sp. GoM_oil | reverse complement strand
CCCATTCGTCTGTGGCGCGAGGGATCTCGGAGAGGCGCTCAGACGAATAGACGAAGGCGCTGCAATGGTCAGAACAAAAGGTGAGGCGGGAACAGGAGACGTGAAAGAGGCGGTTAGACATATGAAGATCATACTGGGGGAGATAAGATCGCTTAAAGGGAAAGATGAGGAGGAGTTACACGATGCTGCAAAGAGATTGGTCTCCCCTTATGAGATCGTTTTCGAGACCGCCAGGTTACAGAGACTGCCCGTGGTAAATTTTGCGGCTGGCGGTATTGCAACACCTGCAGATGCCGCTTTGATGATGAAACTCGGGGCGGATGGTATCTTTGTTGGTTCGGGGATATTTAAGTCGGAAGATCCTCAAAATATGGCAAATGCCATTGTAGAAGCGGTAAATAATTATGATAACCCGTCTAAGCTTGCCGAGATCTCCAAGGGATTAAGCGGAGCGATGAAGGGAATCGATGTGGGAACGCTTTCGAGCGAAGAGATGCTGCAGACGAGGGGGATGTAAAAAGAGTGAGGATAGGCGTCATATCGATACAGGGAAATGTAAGTGAACATATAGACGCGTTTAAAAAGGTCTTTGATGGTGAAGTGATGCGGGTACAGAATCGTGGCGATGCGAGATGTTGTGACGGCCTGGTTATCCCTGGGGGTGAAAGTACCACCATCGGAAAGGCATTGGAGATGAAAGGTATGAGGGATGAGATAAAAAATCTTGGAGAAGATGGAACTCCGATGATGGGTACCTGTGCAGGTCTGATTTTACTATCAAAAGAGGTTTATGGGGGGGAAAGAAGTGATCTACTTGGACTATTGGGCGTGACCATCGAAAGAAATGCTTACGGAAGACAGAGAGAGTCTTTTGAGACTGAAATATATGTGGATTCAATCGGGAAAGCTCCGTTTAATGCCGTATTCATCAGGGCTCCTTTAATAAGAGAAGTTGACAAGGGGGTGAATGTCCTGGCTGAATACGATGGAAGACCTGTGGCGGTCAGAGAGAAAAATATTCTTGGCTTGAGTTTTCATCCGGAGCTATCCGAAGATTTGAGGTTTCAAAAGCTCTTTTTAGAGATGGTGGAATCGAGTTAAAAAAAGAGACGATAGAAATAGTATAGAAAGAGTCGTTGAATACCATGTAAAAAAGCCATTGAACACGCTTCAAATTTTACGAAACTCTCCGAGCTAAAGTATTATGGGCGGTAATGTTTTTTTATAGGGCAATGATGATTTTCCCGATGTATGTACTCGGATGAAAGTTTTATAAATTTAAGTCTTTTTTTAATTCTTCAAGATTAGTATTGCTCTTAAGAAACTCTATAATTTCTCTTGAAAAAGTTACCGGTCTGTTTTCTTCGTATTTAATGAAAAGAGATTCAATGCTTTTTCCATCATATCTACGATCATACAAGTAATCTAAAGCATGATGCAAATACCACGCTTTTACATAGTCTTCTCCTTTACCCTTCAAGAATTTTAATTGAATATCGCTTGCGATTGCCCCGCTTGTTCTCCTCGATCTAGCAGAATCATGTTTTAGTGTTTCTTGGGATAGAATAATCGGAAGAATCCCAGCTCTTTTTTCAGATCCTTCAGTTTCAGCAATTCTTATGCTTTCTTTATGAACAAAATCTATGTATTCTTGCGGGAGAGTTTTACCTCCCGCTATTGCATCTATTAGATTATTAACGTATCTATAAACCTCCTTAGAGATTCCTAACTTTTGAGCCCATCTATCGTGATCTTTCCACTTCATATTTTGTCTCTTTATTTTGAAGTCTATAAAAATTACCGGATGTCTGCAACTCTGCGTGCTTACTTTGTTCCGCCCCTCTTGAAGAATAGAATACGAGACATCTCGTCGATCGGAATCCAGAAATCACTTTCCTGGAAGATGTGCTCGCACCCTAAACCGATATGCTCACCAGCACCAGTTTCTTCATTTCGGTTTTTTCTTTTTTTACAGTCCCTTCAGTTACACATCAAATTTTACGATGCTGGGCACACATGGGGAACAGATCTATCCTCCCTGTCCCACCCCAGAATCTCCTAACGAACCTTTTAATTGCTCCTGAAGCTGATTAAACCTCTTCTCTATCCTCTCCCCCTGTCTCTCGAGCGTCTGTTTTCTTATATCCAACATCTCCTTCTTCTCGCCTAACTCACTCTTCGCCGTCTCCTTGTCCGTCTTCACAAGAATCTCCCCGACACCCTTATAGACGAGGTCGTCTTTTGCCTTCTCGAGTTCTTCCAAAGCTTTTTCAGTCTCTTTTAACGTTGCCTCTATCTGCATTTTTTGCTCTTGCATCGCTTTTGCCTGCTGTTGCAACTGTTGTAGCTGCATGAGCTGATTTTGCACCTGAGGCGGTAAATTCTCATCCATTTAGATCACCTCCATCAACCAGATCTATCATATCTTCGATCACCTTGATCAATCTTAAGTTAGTATTTAAAGAGGCTCTGAGCGAGACGATGTTTCCAGCCACGACCGTCAGGCATAGATATCTTCTTGACCTCTTTACGCTTATATCCGCGCCTTTATGTGGATCATCGCTCTCTTGAGCCATACATCTATATATCGCTTCCCCCAAATTCGGTTCTGCTTCGAAGGATATCTCCGCTTCGCATTTACATTTCATCTTGAGGCACTGCGAGTGGTCGCAAATCAAAGATTTTTGAGCAGATCATTCTGCTTTAACTTTTTTGACCGATGCCACTGCCCTCTCTTTCAAGAAGATGTGGCATCCACAATATGGACACCTTATACCTCTATAAATATCGATCTCCACGCTTCTTTTACATCTAGCGCACCGGTACAATCACCGTTCCTCCTTTATCTTACCATGCTCGTCAAAGTATGAAGACGCGGGAGTTTCTGGCATATAAGATCCGCCGGTAAAGGTATATCCGCATTTGGAACATTGCCATATACCCGTGCCGATTCTATTCACGGCGTACCTTTCACATCCCGGGCATTTATGCTTCATCTTCATCTTACTTTCCAGATCAGCAACCAATTTGCGTCCTTTTCTTCCATATCTTGCCCCATATCTCCCAGCAGACCTCGTCTTCTTACCTTTCTTTGTTATTTTAACCATCTTTTACTCCCTATTCTTATAATTTCTTCCTCAATTCTCCAGCTAACCTACGGGAGGAATCGACTATTTGGGAGATATCCCCAAATGGTATTTTTCCGGCGCCTCTCTTCTGTATGCCAGATATGTCCCCGTTAGCGTTTGTCGTAACAGTTAATTCAATATTTGATGCATTTTCCTCATCCAGACAGGGATCGAAGACTATTTCACCCCCTATATCAGCACATGTGGTGGCTATGGGGGTATCCTTTATAAGCAATGCCTCATCTTCTTCCCCAACCTCATATCTGATGTATGGAAGCGTTGTATTCGTTAATGCAGCCATAGATGCAAGTGCAGAAGCGTCTATGAGGTTCCCATCATGATCAAGGATGTGTATATCTATAAAAATTATCCAGACCTTACTCCCCGCATCTAAACAGAGTTTTTCTAACTCTATGGCTTTTGATCCCCGTATACCCTTATCGACTACTCTTGCCAGTTCCACACCGTTCTCATTTGGAGGTCCCGTTTCAAAAGAAGGGGAGGCAAGTGGAACCAACTCCGCATTTGTGATGATGACGCCTTTATCTGGCGTATCTGGAAAGGGCTCTCCGATCTGTGCTTTTATTCCAGCCAAAACATCTGTATTCCCGATCTTAACCCTTGCAGATCCCTCTGCTCTCGCTATAATTCCCTTTTCTACGGAAACATCTCTATATTCATCGGCCTTTCTTCCGCCTATCCTATCGCCATTTTTTATCAACCTATAGATATAGTCACGGCGAACTTCGGATAAAATATCTTCACTCATTTAATCACTACATGATTTCTCATATTTTTCAATCAAACTTCTTCTCTGAAGTTTATAGACGGATTCACATCCCTTCTTGGCAAAATTTAGGGCTTTTATAAATTCTTCCTCCGTGAGATTGCCATCCATCTGAAGTAGAGTTATATCCCCCGTCTCCGTTATCATCGCGACCGGCATATCTGCCTCTCCATAGTTATCTTCTTCTCTGATTAGATCCAAGACGACTTCTCCGTCCGCTTTTCCCACCGATATCGCAGAGACAAGATTTTTCATGGGTATCCCAGCATCGGCCAATGCCACCGATGCGGCAGTTATCCCTGTAGTTCTTGTCCCCGCGTCGGCCTGTAAAATCTCCACAAAGATATCTATGGATGATCTGGGGAAATATTCGAGCATCAAAACAGGTGCCAACGCTTCTCTGCTGACCTTAGATATCTCCACACTTCTTCTATCCGGCCCCGGCCTCTTCCTATCCTCCACCGAAAAAGACGCCATATTATAACGGTATTTTATTATCGCTTTGCGAGGGTCTTGTAGATGACGGGGGTGTGCCTCTCTTGGTCCATAAACGGCTGCAAGAACTTTATTTCCACCCCACTCTATATAGCACGAACCATCTGCCCGGTTCAATACACCCGCCTCGATCTTTATCGGCCTGATCTCGTCAGCACCTCTTCCATCCAATCTAACTCCATCATTTATCAGTTTTTCCGGTCTATTTTGCATTTTTACCCTTACCCTTCTTTTTCTCTTTGATGAACCTATCTATCCGATCCGCAAGTCTATTGACATGAGCTTCCCTCTCAATTTTAAGGATCGTCTCTGCGGCCAATTCGATCTTTTTGTCGCTTCCACTCAGCCATATCCTCCCATTCTGCCCGATGAATATATTGCAGCCGATCTTTTTCTTGATGAGGTTTATCATAGAACCGCCTTTGCCTATAACCCGCGGAATCTTTGTGTGAGTGATCTCAACCACCACCCCCTCTCTTATGACCGCACACTTTCTGTCATCCATCGATAAGTTGATCCTCATAGGAAATTCTACTTCCTTTATCCTCGTGATGACCATCTCCCCCACTCTCATCTCTTTTTGCATATCCTCTTTCTCTATCCTCTTAGGATAATTGGAGAGACGTAGCAGACCATCATAAGGAGAATTTATATCCAGTATCCACATCGAGAAGGTGGACTCTATGACCTTACCGATCACGAGATCCCCCGCCTTTGGGAGATATTTTCCTGATAGAGGGATCACCTCGACCTCTTTTTTATCGCGCTTCACCAAACCATAAACCATCGAGTAAACTCGGTTCTCCTCGACGAATGTTCCTTCCCCAGCCGTGACACTTTCTCCCAAAAAGCACCCCGGTATAACAACTTCTTCACTCATCTTTATCTTTCCAACCTTTTACAGTAATTTGGTCTCTGCCTCCCCATTGGAAAGCTTGTTGACCAGTCCATAAAAATCGCTCTGTAAAGCTGCCGATGTCTCAACGACAGCCACCCAAGAACCATCATTTCTCCACTCTTCCTTTAAAATTTTCCCAAAATTTTTTATTTCACCATAAGACTTTCCTGCATATTCTGCCGGAATTCGGATAGCTACTCTAATATTCTCAAATTTTATCGGTATTATTGGTCTTATAGCCTTTACTGCTTCTTTTACAAGCAGATCAGTACTTTTCATGGGATCTATGTTAATCTTGGCTTCCTCCATCGCCCTTTCTATCCTGGCTGGCGGATGTGGCGTCTTTGTCTGCGGATTTATCGCATCTCTTGCGATTAAAGATACAACCTGTCTCCTCTTCCTCTCTCGCATCTCCTTTCGCTGTTTTGTAGTGAGATTTACCTCTCCTTTATGTATTATCTCCTTTGCCACAGCATAGACGTCTTCGGTTCCGAATATCTCTTTAAGAGAATTTTCGGATACTTTTTTCCCGGTTTGAGCATCCTCAAAGATCCCTTCTACTGCCAATAGTTTATCGAGATCGAGATCCTCGACTTCCCCATTACGCAGAGATAAAGAGAGATCAGGATCGGCATATATCTCAAATTTCTTTCCGTGACTCTTATATCTGACGATCACGGCATCGTCTAACGTTACCAAAAGATCACTCCTCTTCTTCCTCTCCCTTATCCTTCTCTTCTTCCTTATGCATCCACTTCACTTTTTCAACGTACTCTCTCACCTTCTCCGGATCCATCTTTTTAACTTTGGCATCTTCTCTTTTGACGTAACCTATCTCAATCGTCGAGGCGTCTAACTTATCCTTTGCAACCTCGTACAGGGCATCCAATCCCATAAGTATGGAACCTTCAAAGGTTATATTCTCGTCAGCCCGCTCCTCAAAAATTTTCATCGCGGAGTTCCTTCCCTCACCGATGCTGGTGGCTCTGTATTCCATTAAGGCACCACTCGGATCGGTCTCGAATAGTCTCGGTCTGCCGTTGTCCACACCTGCAATCAAGAGGGCAGTTCCATAAGGTCTCACTCCACCGAACTGTGTGTATTGCTGTTTATGGTCGCATATCTTCTTTGCCAGCACCTCCACCCCTATGGGCTCATCATATGTCATTCTGTTAACTTGGCACTCCATTCGAGCCCTATCTATCAAAACACGGGCATCAGCCACCAAACCGGACGTGGCGATCGCGATGTGCTCGTCTATATTGAATATCTTCTCAATCGACTCCGGGACAAGCAGTTTGCTCGTTATCCTCTTATCAACGAGCAGAACCACCCCTTCATCCGATATAATTCCCACAGCAGTGGTACCCCTTTTAACAGCTTCTCTTGCATATTCTACTTGAAATAACCTACCATCAGGGCTGAAAACAGTTATAGCCCTATCATATCCCATTTGAGGACCCATCATCTACATCACCTCTTTTTATCTTTAAAATACTTATGAGTAGCTTTTTTTATACTTCCACTCACACTTATAATATCTATTGCCACCCTCTCACCATTTATATTATTGACCATCGTCAATACTGCCCTAACTTTATTTAGCCCTCCGCGGGAACATCTCAATATCCCTCTTCTGCCGTTCAACTTGATCATACGCATATTACAAAGGCTCATTCCGAAAGATCCTATTAAAGATGTTCCTGAAGACCGTATAGCATCCATCAGATCTCTCTCCCTTATTTTTTTACCATCAGAGAGCATATCAAATATCACATATCGCTTCTTCTCTCGGAGAGAGGAGGGAATCTTCATCTTACGGTCTCGACTCCATCCCTTATTAACCTTCCCTCTTTATGTCTTCTATTTTTATCCACAATATCTAAGGGCATCTCTAAAGATCTTAATGATTCCTCCCTCGTCATACCAAAGAGCTCTGATAGAGCCATCATCTGCCTGGGAGGTCTCAAATCAAACTTATCCTCTCCTCCTGTCGATAAGATCATCGGCGTTTTATACTTCCTCATCAAGATTAAATTCCTCCGCATCTTCCCGATAATCGCGGGCATCGACGTTCTACTATATATCAACGCAGTGAGACAGAAATCCATCGCCACTCCGTTCTCCGCGGCAAATCTCGCGGTGATATGATCGATCCCGTGCCCACCCTCCGTATGTCTTACCAGGTTAATCTCTTTCTCTCTCGACGCCATCCGATCTATCTTATCATTTCCCCCATGAACCGCCAGTAGATCGCCTCTTCTTCTAAACCTATAAACCTTCTTTTTGAGATTTGATAAGGAATCTGCGAATATTTCGATCCCAGAAAAAACTTTAAATTCTCTCGGAAGTATCATACTCTCAAAGATCTTCTCATCGACTATATCGTCTTTGAAAAGAACAATCGCCCCGGCGAAACCATACCTCTTCAACAAGAGAAGCATCTCTTGCGTATTCTCCTTTCCCTTGTAAGAGATGCAGTCGTAAAACCCCATTTCCGAGATTACTTGTTTTTACTTCCCTTTTCTCGCATGTGATCTGATGCTTGGCCTCGTCTTCTCCGTGCCAATTCCCTTCTTTCTAAGCCCCCTTCCCTTTGTGCCTGCGCTCGTCTTTCCGCGAAAGACCCTTCGTTTGTTCGGTGATTCACACAACCAGTTGAGATCTTTGTCGTTCTTTATGACAGGATGATTTGGGTCAACGAATATGACTTCATACCACTTTTTTATACCGTCTTCCCCTACCCAGTAGCTATTCAGGACCTCCATATTTGGAAACTTTCTTGCCGCCCTCTCTTCTGCAATCCTCTGTATGCTCTTCCCACCCGTAATTTTATCCGTACCCATCCTCTTTGTTCTTCTGCCGCTGTTGAATCTCGATTTTCTACGTCCACCACGTCTAACCCCAACTCTCGCGACGATTATCCCCCTCTTTGCCTTGTATCCAAGAGATCTTGCCCGATCTATCCTTGTAGGGTGTTCTACCCTCACCACTGAAGGCTCCCTTCGCCATATCTGCATCCTCTCCCAGAGTAAACCCTTAACGTAGGTCTCCTTTGGCCTCTTCCACGCATCTCCCACGTAATCATACATCGACTTAGACATTTAAAAATCTCCGATTTTTAAGTGCTCAAAAACCTTCGATTTGCGCACATTTGCACACATTTTAATCTCTCTTCTTGCTGACCATCATCTCTCTCAATCTTCTTCCAACTTCTTCTATCAACTCGTCTTTCTCCAGTTCCCTATACCTCTTGAGCTGATTCATGTTAGTTCTCTGTTCTATGATGACGTCTCTCCCATATCCCCCCGTCCTTATAAAATGTAGCATATCTCTCATATTCTCTTTCACTTCTTCCCCTATTATCTCTTTCCCATATATCCTGCCCCCGTACTCGGCAGTATTGCTTACAGCATCCCACATATTCTCAAGACCACCTTCATATATCAGATCCACGATCAGTTTAAGCTCGTTGCAGCACTCAAAATAAGCTATTTCTGGTTGATAACCTGCTTCGACGAGCGTATTGAAACCTGATTTTATCAATTCCACCACTCCACCGCAAAGAACGGATATTTCACCGAATAGATCGGTCTCAACCTCTTCCTTAAATGTCGTCTCAATCATACCAACCCTTCCAGAGCCAATACCCTTTCCCCATGCCAGTGCTTTCTCCATCGCATCCCCCGTGTAATCTTGATATACTGCGACGGCTGATGGGACACCAAAACCTTCCCTATATGTGCTTCTCACGGTTGGCCCCGGAGCCTTCGGCGCAATCATCACCACATCTATCTCTGAAATGGGTTTTATGAGACCATATATCAAACTAAAGGCATGACAAACCCCTAAGGTATCGCCCTTTGATAGATTATCCCTTATCTCTTCCTCGTAAATGGCCTCATGCGTCTCATCCGGTACAGTTATTATAATCAGATCACCTTTCTTTGTGGCATCTTTAACTGAATACACATCAAACCCATCTTTCTTTGCCATATTGTATGATCTTCCTTCCCTCTGTCCAATTATCACGTTCAGTCCGGAATCCCTCATATTCAGCGCCTGATGTCTTCCCTGACTTCCGTATCCTACAACGGCGATAGTCTTTCCCTCAAAGACGTCCAATTTTACATCCTTATCATAGTATATCTTTGCCATTTAAAAACCTCCAATTTTCAATTATTTTTTAACCTTCCTTCTTTATTGTTGTTGCCTTTGCCCCTCTTGCAAGGGCGATCAACCCAGTTTGAGCCATCTCTTTGATCCCGAATCGTCTCATGAGATCTATAAATGCCATTATCTTCTCATCAGTTCCGGTGACCTCTATTATCAACGATTTTGGAGAGACATCTATTATTTTGGTTCTGAATATATCAGAAATCTCAATTATCTGCCCCATCGTCTCCCTATCCACGGAAACTTTTACCAATGCCAATCCTCTACCCACCATACCATCAGAAGATAGATCACTCACCTTTATGACGTCGATCAACTTATTCAACTGCTTCGTAACCTGTTCCAAAACTTTATCGTCTCCCGCAACTACCACCGTCAATCTGGATATCCTTGGATCTTCCGTCTCTCCGACGGCGGCGCTCTCAATATTAAAACCCCGTCTGCTGAAGAGATTTATTATCCTTGAAAGAACGCCCGGTTTGTTCTCCACGAGGGCTGCCAAGACATGTTTCATATCAATTTCCTCCGATGATCTCATCTAGAGGCGCCCCGGCCGGAACCATCGGGAATACGTTCTCCTCCTCCTCTATCCTGAAATCTATTATCGCCGGCTTGTCAGTCTCTATAGCCTCTTCTATAGCCGATCTAACCTCGCTCTTCCTCGTCACCCTCGTACCGAAAGCCCCATAAGCCTCCGCGAACTTGACGAGATCGGGAAGATACCCGAGCTTCGTGCCGGAATATCTCCGATTATAAAATAATTCCTGCCACTGCCTGACCATTCCGAGGTAGCCATTGTTGAGTATCGCCACCTTCACCGGAATATCATTTTGAACCGCAGTGGCAAGTTCTTGGCAGTTCATCTGGAAACTCCCATCTCCTGATATATCAAATACCATTTCATCTGGTTTGGCGACTTTTGCCCCGATGGCGGCTGGAAGGCCATATCCCATCGTCCCGAGTCCACCGGAAGATATGAATCTCCTCGGACGATTGCATAGATAATATTGAGCCGCCCACATCTGATTCTGTCCAACCTCTGTGACTATTATCGCTTCTCCTTTCGTGGCTTCATATAGCTCTTTTATTATATACTGTGGTTTTACTGTCTCCCCAGATTCCTCAAAAGATAGAGGATACTCTTCTCTCCATCTCTTTACCTTCACCAACCAATCCTTTGTCTTCTCCTTCTTTATCTGAATCTTGATAGTATTAATGATGGATGAGAGGATATTTTTTGCATCCCCCACAATGGGAAGGTCTACCCTCACGTTCTTCCCTATCTCCGCGGGATCTATATCAATATGTATTATCTTTGCATCTGCAGCAAAGCTCTCTATCTTTCCGGTCACTCTATCACTGAATCTCACCCCAACGGCGATGACCAGATCGGAGTTCATCACGGAATAGTTTGCATATCTGGTGCCGTGCATTCCGAGCATCCCCAATGAGAGCGGATGATCTTCCGGAAAAGCACCTTTTCCCATGAGCGTCGTAGTGACAGGGATCATCACCAACTCTGCTAGCTCTCTTAATTCCTCATCTGCACCGGAGATTATTGTTCCCCCACCCGCTATTATGACGGGTCTCTCGGCACTTATGATCAGGTCTGCCGCCCTCTTGATCTGCTTCGGGTGCCCACCATAAGTTGGTTTATATCCGGGCAGGTTTATCTTGATATCCTTCTTATAATCGGTCTCTGCGGTCTGCACATCCTTTGGAAGGTCTACCAGCACGGGGCCTGGTCTTCCCGTAGAAGCAATATAGAAAGCTTCTCTTAGCGTATTTTGAAGTTCTTTCACATCCGTTACGAGGTAGTTGTGCTTCGTCACCGAAAAAGTTATCCCGGTTATGTTTGCCTCCTGAAATGCGTCGTTTCCTATCAACGTCGTCGGCACCTGACCCGTCAATGCTAATACCGGGATAGAGTCCATATATGCTGTGGCTAGGCCGGTGACCAGATTCGTAGCTCCGGGCCCGGATGTAGCGATACATACACCAACCCTACCGCTTGCCCTTGCATATCCATCCGCCGCGTGTGCCGCGGCTTGCTCATGCCTCATGAGTATATGCCTTATCTCAGAATCGTAAAATTCGTCATAGAGAGGTATTAGAACGCCGCCCGGAATGCCGAAGACCACTTCCACGCCTTCCTCCATCAATGATTCTAAGATTATTGCCGTCCCAATTTTTTTCATTAACCTCACTCCAATAACCTATTGACACCTGCTATCACTGCCTCTATCGACGCCCTTATTATATCCACATCGACTCCACTTGTGGAGATACTTCTGCCATCTTTGATCAGTTTGACATCGACATCGACCAATGCATCCGTTCCCCCACTTATCGCATCCACATGATATTCGTCCAACGCTATATCCGTAACATCTGATATAATCTTTTTTAGTGCGTTTATGGCAGCATCCACGGGACCTATGCCGACATCAGCACCAATAATATCTTTTTTATCGATCGAGAGTCTTATAGATGCCGTCGGGGTAACGTTACTACCGCTCACGACGTTGTATTCCACAAGCTTCACCATCGGTTCTCTCTCGATCGAGAGAACATTCTCCGTTATCGCCAGGAGATCACCGTCCGTTACTTTTTTACCTTTATCTCCTATCTCTTTTATCTTTCTTAATATCTCATCCACCTGTTCCGAATTGGCATCGAACCCGAAGTCTTTTAGAGCTATCGCCACTGATGTCCTTCCCGCGTGCTTTCCGACGATTATCTTCCTCTTTCTTCCTACCATCTCCGGTTTTATCGGCTCATAAGTGGATGGATCTGTTGCTATTCCATGAACATGGATTCCCGCCTCGTGTGTGAATGCGTTACCGCCAATCATAGATTTATTTGGGGGTACAACCACCCCTGTCAACCTAGAGACCATTCTGGACAACTTGTAGAGGAGTTCGGTCTTTATACCTATCTCCTGGTCGTAGAGGAATTTTAAAGTTGCCGCCACCTCCTCGAGGCTTGCATTTCCCGCCCTCTCGCCGAGGCCGTTTACTGCCACGTGGACCTCGGATGCTCCATTCCTTAACGCGGTTATCGAATTTGCAGTTGCAAGTCCAAAATCATCGTGCGCATGAATGCTTAAAGGGATCTTTACATCAGTCGAGAGTCTCGAGAAGATCTCTTTCGTTCTTTCAGGGGTTAAAATGCCGACGGTATCGCAGAGACATGCTCTATTCGCTTTAAGTTCTTCGCCCTCTTTGAATACATCGATCAGATAATCCAAATTTGCCCTCGAAGCATCCTCTCCGCTCAATTCCACGATGAGTCCATGATCGTTTGCGTATTGTATCGCCTTTGCGGTCATCTTCCTTATCTCATCTTCATTCTTATTTGTCTTTCTTATATGAAGATCCGAGACGGGGACGACTAAATGTATCGAATCGACATTGCATTCGAGTGCATAATCTATATCCTTCTGAAGGGGTCTCGCATATGTGCATATCTCCGCGTTCAGCCCTTCATCTGCTATTCTTTTTATTCCTTCTCTTTCTCCTTTTGAAACTACCGCAGATCCAGCTTCTATAATATCAACGCCTAATTCATCCAGATTCTTTGCGATGAGAAGTTTCTCCTCCCCTATCAAAGAAACCCCTGGCGTCTGTTCTCCATCTCTCAACGTCGTATCTAAGAAGCGTATTTTATCCACGGGTCGTCCACACTCGTTTTTCTATTCTTCATTATCCATTAAAATATCTTTCTATATTCTCCAATGAACGTGCGATTAATTCGGCACAGTTGTTTATATCATCTAAACTCAGCACTTCGACCTGTGAATGTATATATCTCGTCGGAATACTTATCACGCTGCTTGGAATGCCCGCCCTGGTCAGATGAATTGCCGTAGCATCCGTTGTTCCTCCGTCGGAGACATCGAGCTGATAAGGTATGTTATTATCCTCTGCCGTCTCTGTGAGCCATTCAATAACTTTTTTTGGCGCGAGTAATCCTCTTCCAGATGCATCTGCCACGGTTATAGCAGGACCCTTATCTATCTCTATTGGAGATTCTTTCTTCTCGATTCCCGGATGATCTCCCGGAATGGTAGTATCTATTGCAAGGGCAAGATCCGGATCGAGCCCGAACGCGGAAGTCCTTGCTCCTTTTAACCCAACCTCCTCCTGAACCGTTCCAACAGCATAGATCGTGCATTTTGCTCTTACCCTTTTCATCGCCTCGATCATGACAGTGAGCCCTGCTCTGTTATCAAAGGCTTTTCCCGTGATCCTATTATTTAAAAGATCTTTTGACACCATATCGAGCGTTATCGGCGTGCCTCTCTTTATCCCCGCTTCATCTACTTCTTTCTCGTTCTTTGCCCCTATATCGATGAACATATCATCCAACTTAATAGGCTTCTTCTCATCTTCCTTCTTCATCAGATGGGGTGGCTTAGAACCTATCACACCCAAGATGGGGCCCTTCTCACCGTGTAAGACCACCCTCGTATTTAAGAGCGATTGATCGAACCATCCTCCAATCCCAACAAATCTTATGAACCCCTTTTCATCTATATATTTTGCCATCAACCCTATCTCGTCCATGTGAGCGGCGAGCATAACCTTTTTTTTGGAGTATTCTAAAGACTCCGAAGAATTTTGAGCATTTTTAACGGTTATTAAATTTCCAAGTGCATCTTCTCTGATCTCATCGACATATTTCCCGATCTCACCCCTTAGAACTTCTCTGACAGAATCTTCATATCCGGAGATGCCGTTGCTATTGGATAATCTCTGTATAATTCTTTTAATATCATTCATATCTATTCCAGCTTGGTATGTCTCTTCTTCAAGTCTTCCTCATCTTCGTTCAGTATCGCCATCAACTCAGCCACGATACCATCCGCGAAGATCATCGTGGTATCCTCAAAGAACGTGCCGAGCGGAGCAAGATCTCTGAATTTTTCCACCTTGGGGATCACCACCACCAGATCTGAGATCTTTCCAAGCAAAGAATCCTGATTAGAAGTGATGGATGCAATCTTTGCGCCGCCATCCTTTGCCGTCTCTGCCATCTCAACCGAAGATCTCCGCCCTCCGGAATCCGATATTACTATCAAGAGATCTTTGTCGGAGATCGCGGGCGTAGTCGTCTCCCCCACGACATAGCTGGTGAAACCGAGATGCATCAGCCTCATTGCAAATCCCTTCCCTGTCAAACCAGATCTTCCAGCACCCATCACGTATATTCGAGCCGCATCTCTTATCGCGTTCATCAGATCTTCTACCTGCTTTGAGTCAATCAAATCGATTGCACTATCTATCTGTCCAATGATGACCCTCATGGCTTTCTGATATATACCTTCCAGCTCTTCTCTCAACATCTTACCTCACGAAAACCTAATCGATTTTCCGATATTTTTGAGCACACCATTATTTAACTCTTTTGCCAAGAAGTCCCCTTCCATGAGGGAGGGCCTGCCTGCCGCAGGCAGGGATGAATTGGCGCATCTCTATTTGGGGTTGGATAGGAAACTTTATGTGTAGATCGGTTCATTATAGTGGTGTAAATATGTGGAAACGCAAGAGGGAAAATGAGGATAGAGAAGAAAAAAAGAAAGTAGCTCAACGAACCCAAAAGATTAGAATATTTCCGACTGATAAACAAAAAGAAGTCTTATGGGCATTATCAGAGAGATGCAGACTTATCTATAATTTTGGGCTTGCTGAAAGAAAAGATTCTTATGAAAATAGTAAGAATATAAGCTATATTGACCAGCAAAATGACCTTCCTAAAACTAAAGAGAAATATCCAGAATACAGATGGGTCTATTCTAAGGTTTTACAAGGAGTTTTACAAAAATTAGATGCAGATTACAGATCCTTCTTTACATTGAGAAAAAATGGAGACAAATCTGCAAGAGCTCCAAAATTCAAAGGTAAGAAGCATTTCACTACAATGGATTTCAACCAGAGCGGATTCAAGATAAAAAATAGGAAAATCAAATTCTCTCATTCATACAATAATATTCCGTTAGAGTTTGATATACCAAAAAAGTTCACTTTTGATGATAGGGGCAAAAAGGTAAAACAAGTGTCCATATTCTCTGAAAAATCCAAATCTAAAGACGGAGACTTCTATATCATCATAATTTATGATGAACCAATAGAGAAGGAATATATTGATAATGGATTATACCAAGCTTTTGATTTAGGACTAAGCAGACAAACAGCGGTAAATATTGATGGAAAGTTCTTTGAGGTAAAGAACAGAAGATCTGAAAAGTATTGGGAGAAGAAGATAGAAAA
>CABGHG010000023.1 GCA_902158735.1 Candidatus Methanolliviera sp. GoM_oil | reverse complement strand
GCCTTTTTGATGTATAATATGTCCGGGGAGGTCCTGCTGTACTCTCTTTCTCGTACGATTCGACGATACCGGCCTCTTCCAGGGCCTTGAGGTGTTTAGCAATGGCCTGCTGGCTGATTTTAAGCTCCTTTGATAGCTGTAGAGGGTAGTGAGCTTCCTTTGTCAACTTATTAAGGATCTTACGCCTTATCGGGTTCTCAACTATCTTAAGCAGTATATCAAGATCGGATGTTCTCCTTCTCATTATCATTACACCCTAACGGGACAAACACGTGAATTGGCAGAAATTATGAACAACGGTTTAATCAACCATTGGTTGTATACCTGCAATTAGTTGTATTGATTCACAACCAGCATAAACGTTTCGGATAAAAAATACTATAAACCGGAAGTGATCCGAGAGACCAGGGTCATAGAAACTTATTTTTATATTCAGCGTAATCACCTATACTGATGAAACATGAGGGAACAGATACTAAATCTGATTAAGAAGATTTTTTCTCAAGCAGGATACAGGACCGAACCGTCGTACGAGTTCGATCTGATTGCAGAGAAGGGGATGGAACAAATATATGCTAAATTTATTGATTTCCCCGATAAGAGTGATATCATCGATCTCGTAAATAATGTTAATAATCTTGATGGGGTCCCTCTTATCATTTCCACAAGTTATTCGTCAAGTGAAACCCGTAAACTTGCTGAGGAACATAACATTTCGATGTGGAGTAGAGACGAGTTCGAGACCCAGATAGGAAAGGCCCTTCTGGCAGGCCTTGAAGGAAAGACGACTGAAATCACGTTTGCAAGAAAAGAAACTGAGGCGAGTGATTTTGTCCCATTCATGGATTTCATGGCAACCACCGAACCCGAAAAGGTGGATATTGTCGAACCCAACGAACCGGTGGAGATCAGACTTCAGACGTTGCCTATCAATATAGATAGATCTGATGCAATAGCAATATCTAAGAGGCAAATAAAAAATCCTGAGATTCTTAAGATCAGATTCATACCTCTTTGGAAGTACCGGTATTCAATAGATATCAAGAAACAGTACAGATCAAAAGATGTCCATCTCAGTGGTGATGGTGTGGGTGAGATAAATGCACTTACAGGTGATCCATCAAATTTGAGCATTAGGGATTTTGACCTATGTGATAAGATCATCATCCATAATGAGGAATATGTCGTGGAGAAGCCAGAGATTACAAAAGAAGAGGCAGAAACCATGGTTATGCAACAGATCATGGACAGACACTCAAAGGTGGTGCAGTTCAGTGATGTGGAAGGTCAGGCCATCATCTATGAGTACAAGACTTTCAGGCCCACTGAAGAGGATATATCTCTAAGTTTCGAGCTGATTCACGCCCCCGTCTGGGAGATAAAAGGGCATAATGGGTTCTTTGAAGTCAACGCTTTCAACGGTGATGAGGTTGATACTCCGCTTGATGATGATACTGAGTTTGTCTAGGATTTAGAGTTGTGATTTCATGTATCTAGTCAGGTACTCGGAGATAGCACTCAAATCAGATCCGGTAAGAAAAGAATGGGAAAAGAGGTTAATAGAGAACATAAAAGAGCTCCTTGATATCGGAAATGTTAGAAGGGAAAGGGGGAGAATCTGGATAGATGATGAAGATTGTGACCCTGATCTGTTGAAGAGGGTATTTGGCATCCAGTCATTCTCGTCTTGTGAAGAATGTAGATTGGACGATCTTGAAGAGTTCCTATTATCATATTCAGAGGAGATACTTAAGAATAAAAGTAGCTTCGCGTTGAGTGTCAAGAGAGTCGGAACCCATGATTTCACATCCCAGGATGTTGCTAGGGAGATGGGTGCAAAGATACTTGATAAGCAGCCACACATGAAGGTCGATCTCACAGATCCTGAAGCGAAGATATTTATCGAGATAAGGGATAAGAGATGTTACATCTTTTTTGAGATCATACAGGGTATTGGAGGACTTCCTCTTGGTGTATCCGGAAAACTGGTATCGCTTTTTTCAGATAAAAATTCCGTGATAGCTTCCTGGATGATGATGAAACGTGGCTGTAAGGTGATCCCAATGTTTGTTAAGATGGGAGATGGTTCAGAGGAGAGTGAACAGAAGATGGCTGAAGAGAATCTTGCTTTATTGAAGTCTTACTCACCTGATCTGGACCTGAGGGTGGTGAGTTTTGATGGAACCGAAGCACCATCAAAGAAAAGGATTTATGAGATGGCTGAAGAGATGGCATTTGATATTGGTGCAAAAGGAATAGTCACAGGTGAGAGCATTGTACACGACAGATCAGGAACTTTCGAGAGTCTATGCACCATTGAAGATACGTGTGATATCCCGATTTATAGGCCCCTTGTAGCTTTCAACGAGGAAGAACTGGATAGTATGCTCCGGTATATCTCATCATAACCGAATCATCTTCAGATCAGCACGAAGTAGACGATGAAGAAGTATAGACCGAATGGCCCTGCATAGGAGATGCCCATCCAGTAGTTGGTCCTGCCATGTCCCATCCACATCGTTTCTATAAGGTCCCTGTACTCATACTCCACAGCATTGATAAGTTTGTAAAATGTAGGGGCATATGCTACACAGAGAAATATTATGAACAGATAGAACATAGAAACACCGAGGTCAAATATCTGGTAGCTTGTGATGAGTATCAGTGTACTGCAAGATAGGGCCAGGTAAATGTTGAAGACTATCCAGGCAGATCTCTTCTGCCCTAGTGCGACGACTGTATTTCGCTCCACTTTCCTATCGACTTCATAATCCCGGATCTCCTGAAGCATCTGTGCCATGACACTTCGCATCATAAGTGCGGCTAGTAGGAATAAAGCCCCACCCGAGAAGTCCCGCATGGCTACAAGACAGAAAAAATACGGGAATGTGTTGATGAGAACTCCGTGGCTCAGGATGTCGAGTCCCATTTTATTCTTGAACCTCAGCGGCTCAGCCGTGTAATAATAGAAGACAAATAGAGTGAATGCTGTGAAGACGAATGCCAAGAAATTGAACATAAGTGAGATCACAAGCGATGTTACCCCGGTTATCACAAGCAATGCGAAGACCTCAATTGATCTCACCTCTCCGGTACAGACCGGATTTCTCTGACATTTCAGTTCATCGAGAGAATCGACATGTCTATCAAAGTAGTTGTTGCTTGCAAAGAGGAAGATCTGTGCGCTGAATACGACAATGAGTGCAAGGTACAGGGGCGACGATGTGAAGAGCCCTATTAAGTCAGCTGAAGTAATCACATCATTGTTTATCCTGTATAGGTTTGGAATAAATGCAAAAAGGATGAGGCCAAACGATAACAACCACCATTCTTCTATTCTCGAGAGATCGTAAAGTACGCTCTTTATCTTGCTCGCTGTGTCACTGTAAACCATTCAATGTTCCATCCCGCTCTTTGATTTAAGTCTGAATATATCGTAAGTATGAACAAGGCTTATATGTTATGTTGCTGGTTTTTACAAATGATGCACATGATAGGTAAACATATAATCTTTGTTTCACATCTATAAGCGATGAAACTCAGACTTACCCCAGCGGATGAGAAGAGTTATAATTTAAATATCAGGGGATGAAAAAAATTCCGATAAAAAATGGAGATACGATAAGGGTTAACTACACAGGGACTTTCGATGATGGATCGATCTTTGACACTTTAGAAGAGCATGAAGAACCTTTGGAATTTGAAGTTGGATCCAGAATGTTACTGGAAGAGTTTGAAAATGCCGTGATAGGCATGGAAGTGGGAGAGGAGACGGAAATAAGGCTGAAGCCTATGGAAGCATACGGTGAACATGACCCGAGTTTGGTTAAAGATGTTCCAAGAGACCAGATCCCAATTGAAGATTTGAGCGAAGGGGTTACGCTTTTGATGGTATCTCCAAAGGAGGATCAGATACCTGCACAGGTGGTTAAGGTGACGGATGAACTTGTTGTCCTTGATATGAACCATCCTCTTGCCGGGACATCATTGAACTTCAAGATAAAGGTTGTTGAGATAGTTAAGGAAGTGGAAGAGTAGTTTTTCTTTTATCTACTTCGCCTTAAGCGCACGCGACCAACCGGTATATGCGCAACGGTGGCATCCTTCTCCACCGCAGTTATCACATTTTTTTGATGGTTGAGCAACGAGCACGTAACCCAGCGATCCGCAACGCAAGCACCCATCTCCATTACAGTTGCCACATGTTTCATTCTTAAATTTTGTTTCATGTTGGATCATGTACAACCTCTTTATAATACAAGAGACCTTATAATAGTTTCCAGTATCGCCTCGGTACGGTGAGATTTTCCAAAAAATGATCGTCAGGCCTTCAAGTACTTTTTTTAACCAATCTTTGACACTTAGCATCCGCTAATTGGATCAGAGTACGAGCGTATGAAGAGTGAGATTTCAGGGAAGGGGCTTTTTCACACATGAAAAAAGAATATGTGATGGATGGTATGACTTAAGAAAGCTCATGAGGATGGTAGCTGAAGAGATGATGAAAGATAAATTTAAGAACAAAGACGATCTTGAAAAGATTGTGAACAACCTTGTCAGTGGGAAGATGATTCACTGCTACCCAATATCTGCATCAGAAGCTAAATCATCGGGGCTGAATATTAACACCGATTTCCCGGATGGGGTTCATGAGTTCATGAATCTTTATAGGTCTGCAAATAGATCAGTGGAGTACCTATCATGAAGGACGATGATGCATCTTTCGAAGATGCGCTTGAAAAGCTTGAAGGGATAGTTCAGAAGCTGGAAGATGGAGGTTTTTCCCTGGAAGAATCGCTAAAACTATTTGAAGAAGGCGTTTTTCTATCCAGGTTCTGTTATAAGAAGCTGAACGAAGCAGAAGGGAAGATAGAGAAGCTTATTCAGCGAGAAGGGGGTATAACAATCGAACCTTTTGGTCTTGAAGGGTGAAGCAGTGGAGAAGAATAACATCCTGGTGAACAAAGAGAACTGTGCACAATGTCTGAGCTGTCAGTCTATCTGCTCCTTTCATTACACAAAGTCCTTTAATCCCTTGAAGGCAAGAATCGAGATCAAACACGGACACTTCAAGGAAGGGTTGTGGAGTTCCAATGAAATACGCTTCACGGATGAGTGTAAAGAGAACTGTGTACTATGTGCGAGATACTGCTCATACGATGCGCTGGTTATAGAGGAAAAATAGATAAAAATATTTGTTACCTTTTAAAAAGGCAACAACGAGAATATCCCGTCCAATATGTATGAGAGTATGGCGGGATTTCTCCACAGGACGAAGATTGCAATCCCTGCAATAACCACCAGCACCACCAAAACTACCACGATAAATGCAATAGTTCCAACAAAGTGCAATGCCCCATCTACAAGCTTTGACATGAAGGATCTAGGCCTGTTCTGAACCCTTTTGAAGATCCCTTTGTCAGACTTGAAACCGGAGATTACATCAGTACACAGGTCATCATCGATGGCATCACAACCTTTACCAGTCAACTTTCCACAGGCCACAAAGTTTTCCATGCTCAACAGAGCAATGATCCTGTCAATTATCGGTGCCTTACCAGGTTGAGTATCGGAGAGATATCCGGTTATGCCAAGATCAATAATCCGACTCCTTAAAGTTTCCGCATCAACGTTAACCTTCTCGGAGAGCCTTCTTGGGGTTTTGTATCCGAGTGATACACCTTTAAGTATCAAACGGTCTATGTTTTCAAGTTTTTCTGCCATGGTAAATCAACCTGATACCCACATTTTTAACCCCATCCTAAGGATGGTTGGTATTTCACGTACAACCCCTACAATCAATTGGATCAACCCTATTACTGCCACTAGATAATTGGCAATTGGCTTAATGATGGATACAACAGTACCAAGACCCCATCCAACTACCCGCTCTAATATATGTTCCTGCTCTTCAAGCTTTGCCATGAGCTTATCGAATGTCTCTGCATCCACTTGATCGTAGCCCTTATCTGTCAGGATGAATGCGTGTGTCAATTTGCGAGTGGTAAAAACCTCAAGTAGTCTTATTAGAGAGTCCATTCGCAGTACAGTTAAGAGATCAACTATTGGATCAGATGGATCCTTCACGTAGCCTGCGACGATCAATTTTTTTATCTTCTCTTGAGCGACAAACTTATTTATATTCATCATCTTTGAGATTGACGATGGCGTCTCAAAGCCAAGCGCTATTGAGTTTATTACCATCCTATCGAAACTATTCTCGCCAATAGTTGCTTTTTCCGCCTTGGATTCTTCCTTCAACCGGATGCTTTCCAATTTTGCCGTCTCGACACTCAGGCTATCCGTCATCCTCTTAGCGATTCCTATCTGCCCGGTAAGTTCCGACGACCTATTGCGCAATTCTTCAGAGAGTTTGGCGGCCCTTTCAACATGCATAGCCGATTCGGATAAAGCCTCGGAACGTTCTTTCTCCACCATTGCTCCTAGCGCCTCTATCAACTCATCTCTTTCTGCCACCAGATTGTCTATCTTTGCTTTTGCCCACTCATTGTTTTCTGTGGTAGCGGCACTTTCTCCTGCCTGCTCAACAGATTCCATTACACCATCATCATCCAGCATAGTTGCACTTGCCTCATCTTCACTCTTCTCTATGGCAGACCTCTCCGCTTCCAGCTTATCGGTGATGTATTTTGCGTCCTCAATCTTCTTGATCGCATCTTCGGCATCACCATCTTCCACCAGGGGTCCGATATCTCGTAAAAGCTTATCCCTTTCAGACTCTAGCTGGGTCAATTTCGCCTCACGTTTAACCGATGAATTCATATGAAAGCCTCATTTCGTATATTGAACAAATATGCAAAGCACATCTGTAACTATTAAATATTCAACCTTATTGTTTATTATTTTTACTATTATATTTTTCCCTTGCCATACCCCAAAATTAAGCTTGTACAGTCTTCTGTTCAGAATCGAAATAACAAAATTTCGATATCATCAAGCTATATATGGACTCGAATTCAACAGAAAGTTACGAACTTTGTTATACAAATGTACAATTTAGCAATATTAATGGCTTTTTTGTGCGACTTATACCAATTAAAGGGAAACCTTTTAGGTCTATTCTTGTCAAACTAGTTGGGTAAGCAGGATATTGTTATTTAATAATCGCATTAATATGGAGTGAAAAAGATGTCAGGATATGATAATGATTTTGTAAGTAAACTTGAACATTCAAAAGAAGTTGTAAGAGATGCATTAAACGAATATGACAAAGTGGCCGTTGCTTGTTCATTCGGCAAAGATAGTATGGCCGCAATCCATGTTGCAAGAGAAGTCGATCCGGAGATACCTATATTCACGATATTAACGCCATATAAACCTGTAGAAACATTCGAATATCTGGTGGATATGGACAAAAAGATGAACATCAACCCAATTGTATATTTAGTGGGGAAAGAAGTACCCCCAATACTCAAGGACAACAATATAAACGTCAAGTTATTGCCCACTGATAAGTTTGAAACGGCTTGCAAAGAGGCTGAGAAGGAATCGGGAAAACCAATCTATGAATACGACCCTGATAAGTGCTGCACTTTGCTGAAAGTTGACCCCACAAAGGAGGCGGTGAAAGACCTTGACGCGTGGGTCTGTGGTCTGAGGAATACCGAAGGTAGGACCCGCAAAGACTACAAAGAAGTTGAAAAAAGGGGCCTGGTGAAGATAAATCCTATACTGACTTGGACTGAAGAAGAGGTGCTGAGCTACCTCAAGGAAAATGAGATAGATCTGCATCCTTGGTACTCCAAAGTCTTCCCTGACGGCAGAAGAATCCGCTCTCTGGGTTGCGCACCATGCACGGTGCCCATATATGACAATCAGGAAGAGAGAGACGGTAGATGGCAGGGGACGAGTAAATGTGGCGGTGAGTGTGGGATTCATACGCAGAGATTAAAATGAAAGATTCACGATACAGATCAGTGGTAAAGACCTTATCATATCGTTTGATTGCGATCGCGATAACGACTACAGTCACTTATATTCTGACAAGAAATATCCTCCTCTCAGCTTCAGTTGGGGGTTTGGATTCCCTGTTAAAGATCCTATTGTATTACATCCATGAGAGAATGTGGGCGGGTGTAAAATGGGGCAGGATCTTCGATAGCATAGATCTAAAACAAAAACCCTAAATACCACATGTATAAATTGTCAGGTTTGGATCGTTGATGAAAGGGTGGAATATATTATGGTAAAGATTACTGACACTATGTTTAGGGATGCACACCAATCGCTTGCAGCTACACGGATGAGAACAAGGGACATGCTACCGATTGCGGAAAAGGTAGATGAAGTAGGGTTCTTCTCTTTAGAGGTTTGGGGTGGTGCAACATTTGACTCATGCATCAGATTTTTAAATGAAGACCCATGGGACCGGATAAGAGCCCTCAAGAAGAGCATGCCAGACACCCCCATGCAGATGCTACTCAGAGGACAGAATCTCGTCGGTTACAGGCATTATTCAGATGACATCGTCGATAAATTCGTGGTCAACGCCGTAAAATCAGGCGTAGATATATTCAGGATCTTCGATGCAGTGAACGATGTCCGGAATATGGAGCAATCTATAAAGGTAGCAAAAAGAGAAGGTGCGCATGTACAGGGTTCTTTGAGCTATACATTGAGCCCAGTTCATACTATTGATACAAACATTGGGTTTTTGAAAGAACTGGCAAATTTGGATTGTGATTCACTATGTATAAAAGATATGGCAGGATTGATATCACCTAAGGATGCTTTTGAACTTGTTAAAAGAGTTAAGGAAGAGATAGGCATCCCTATAGACCTGCATTGCCATTGCACATCAGGTCTTGCACCGGTAAGTTATTATGCTGCCTGTGAAGCAGGCGCTGATATTCTAGATACAGCAATATCCCCATTTGGATGGGGGACATCTCAGCCACCCACGGAATCCATCGTTGCTTCCCTGAAGGGAACCCCTTATGATACCGGTCTAGACCTTGAGTTGCTCGTTGAGATAGCGATGTACTTCAAAGAGATCAGAAAAAAGTATGAGCATCTGATAAACCCAATCTCAGAAAGGGTTGACACACGCGTTCTATTATATCAGATACCTGGTGGGATGCTCTCAAATCTTCTTTCTCAGCTGGAACAACAGAATAAACTCGATAAATTTGAAGATGTCCTCGCGGAAACACCAGTAGTTAGAGAGGATCTGGGTTATCCCCCTCTTGTTACACCGACGAGTCAGATCGTAGGAACCCAGGCGGTCCTGAATGTTGTTATGGGTGAGCGCTACAAGATGATACCAAAAGAGGTCAAAGATTACGTCAAGGGCCTTTATGGAAAACCTCCTGCACCTATAAGTGACGAGATTCGTAAGAAGATCATAGGCGATGAAGAAGTGATTACGGTAAGACCGGGTGATCTTCTTGAACCGGAGTATGAGAAGGCCAAGAAAGAAGCAGAAGAGCTTGGCATTGTGAACAAGGAAGAAGATATTATAACCTATGCACTTTATCCTAACGTAGCTCCGAAGTTCCTCAAAGGGGAGGCAGTAGAGGAGACGCTCGAATGTGTTGCTCCTGCGGAAAAGAAGGTAGCTCCTTCAACTACCCCAGCCGTTTCGGGTGTAAGGCAGTTCAATATTATGGTCGATGGAGTCGTTCATGAGGTGAGTGTTGAAGCTGTTGCCGGAGGAAAGTCGGCACTTAAAGATATTAAAATGGTGGCTGCTTCGGATGCTTCATCAGCGGTTTCTGACGGTAATGGAGTGACAGCACCCATGCAGGGTACAATCCTCAAGATCAATGTGGATGTTGGAGATGAGGTCAGCGAGGGAGACGTAGTGGCAGTCCTTGAGGCAATGAAGATGGAGAACGAGATTGTGGCTAATGTTTCAGGAGTTGTCAAGGCAATTAACGTATCTTCAGGCGATATAGTCAATGCAGACGATGTTGTTATCACCATAGAATAGTGACTTTATAAATAACAATATTTTTAAAATAGGAGTGTAGATAGAGGGACAGGTGTAAATATGGATTTTGATTTATCAGACGAACAGAAGATGGTTAGAGATGCGGCCCGTGAATTCGCCGAAGGTGAGTTCCCGGACATTGCTCTGGATTGTGATGTCAACGAGGAGTTCCCAAAAGCCGTTTGGAAGAAAGCCTGCCAACTTGGCCTTATAGGGACATTCATTCCCGAAGAGTATGGTGGTGCAGGACTTGGATTCTTCGAACATGCAATGATTGCAGAGGAGTTCTGGAGAGTTGATCCCGGTGTTGGTCAGGCGTTGATTTCTACAACATTTGGTTCCGAGTTTATAATACTTGGAGGTAATGAGGATCAAAAGAAGAAATATCTACCACCATTGCCACAGGGAAAGGCCATAATGGGTGGGGCAATCACAGAGCCAGATGCAGGAAGTGACGTAGCTTCGATAGCAACAACTGCCCTAAAAGATGGTGACGACTACATCATAAACGGTAACAAGATGTTCATCACCAATGCAACACAGGCCGATTATCTTGTAGCAATATGTCTTACAAACCCTGACGAGCCGAACAAAGGGAAGAGACACAGCGCCATAATTATAGACACTGATCGTGATGGTTTCGAGGCAACTCCGATCCACGGAAAGATGGGAATACGTGCAAACCCAACTGCAGAGGTTGTCTTCAGCGATATGCATGTACCTCAGTCAAACCTCTTGGGTGAGGAAGGTACGGCTTTCAAGCTGCTTATGCATTTCTTCGACAGAACAAGGTTACATGTGGCAGCAGAAGGTGTCGGTTGTGCCCAGGGCGCATTTGAACAGGCACTCGAACATGTCAAGACAAGGGTTCAGTTCGGTAAGCCTCTGGCTGCAAACCAGTACATACAGTTCAAACTGGCAGAGATGGCAACCCAGATCGAGGCTGCAAGGGCTCTGGTTTACAAAGCTGCCTGGATGGTTGACAAAGGTGTTATCGATCCGAAGCAGATATCCATGGCCAAGTACTTTGGTGGACTTACCGGTGTTCAGGTAACCGATGCCGCCTTGCAGATGCATGGAGGATACGGTTTCATAAACGAGTACCCGATCGAGAGGTTCTACAGATCCGCTAAAGTCATCGAGATCTACGAAGGTGCAAAAGAGATAGAACTCATGACGATCGGTAGACAGCTAATAGGTAAACTCAAATGAGGCAGTTTAGAAAGTTATAGTATGCCTATAGCCGAATAAATTATCAAGGAACAAAAAAGCCGAGAGTTGATGTAGATGGAGATAGAGGATGTAACCTTTGCCGAGAGGTATGGATTGTACGGGTGTATACAATGTGGAAAATGCACCGGGGGATGCGCTGTATCCCTGAAGACAGACCTTAACAGCAGGCGTCTGGTCAGGGAAGCGCTATTGAGCGATAATAAAGAAGTTTTAAAAGACCTGGAGTATATCTGGGACTGCACGACCTGTGCAACCTGCACCTTGAGGTGCCCGAAAGGGATTGAGCCTTCCGAAGTCATCATCGGTATGCGCACATTACTTATCGAAGAGATGGACCTCCCAAGTACGATTCAGGAGGCGCTTGAGAGCACATACAAGGATGGTAACCCGTGGGGCCGTGCCCGGAGTAAACGCTCTGAATGGGCTGGAGATCTCACCGTCAAGAATGTCTCGAAAGGAGATGAAGCGGAGCTTTTGTACTATGTTGGGTGCACGCCCGCTTATGACCCACGTATACAGAGTGTAGCGAAATCTCTGGTAAAGATATTCGATGCTGCAGGAGTGGACTTTGGGACGCTTGGTAACAAAGAAAGCTGTTGCGGTAATGAGATAAGAAGGATGGGCGAAGTCGGGCTATTTGAGATGATGGTAGAAGACAACATACCACTCTTCGAGAAGTATAATGTAAAGAAGATGGTTACATCATCTCCACACTGCCTCAACACATTCAAAAACGAGTATGAAGGGGCTACTTTTGAAGTTCAACACTACACACAACTGTTAGCAGAGCTGATTGAAAGCGGAAAACTCAAACTTACAAAAGAGCTTGACAAGACGATCACATATCAGGACCCATGTTTCCTCGGAAAGCAGAACAAGATCTTCGATGAACCCAGGATGATACTTGAGAGCATTCCGGGAGCTACATTCATAGACTTTGACAGGGCAAGAGAGAGAAGTCTCTGCTGTGAAGGCGGTGGAGGTAGAATGTGGGCTGAAGGTACAGGTGAAGGTGAGAGAAACGCTGAGACTCGTGCCCATGAGGCTAATGAAATGGGTGCAGATATTATTGCAGTGGCATGTCCATTCTGTCTATTGACGCTGGAAGATGCAGTTAAGTTAGCCGGATACGAGGACACGATACAGGTCAGGGACATATCAGAGATAATCGCAGAACTGATCTGAACATAAGATGGGTAAAACAGTCATCTTTGTCTGCTACGGCAACATCTGCCGTAGCCCAATAGCTGAAGGGATATTTAGGCAGAAGCTGGGCACGGGTGGAATGGCGGGAGATAATGTTGTTTTATCTTCAGGTATTTCAGCAGGAAACGGTCCGGCTCATCATTTTTCTATAAGTGCTTCAGGGGATCTTGGTGTAGACATCTCCAGGCACAAAGCAAAGCAATTTACGAAGACGATGGCGAAATCTTCCGATTTTATCTTTACAATGGACGAATATGTCAAGGACGTGATACTTGATGACTTTCCTGAGGTGACGGGGAAAGTGTACACACTCAAGGAGTTTGCATATGGCAAGGGTGCAAGAGACCTTGATGTTGAAGATCCGTACGGTAGGCCTTTTGAGTCTTTTCAGGAATGTGTAGAGGAGATCAGTGAGACGATAGAAGTTCTTTGGGATAAGATAAAAATTGAGCTTGAATGAAAATAATCGTACCTGTTTACCCACCCAACATCAACATCTGGAAAAACTGTTGAGCCCCCGCTGCTTTTCCATGTTGACAGGACTGTCATCAGGGTCTCATGAAGGGATGTGCAAAGCATCGCTGTATACGGTTTGTTAATCTGGCATAAGGTTTCCAGCCATCACATACGATTATTCCTTTAAATCGATTAGTTGACTATTAATATTAGATTAACTGTAATTGTGAAAGTTTGATATCTATGCTAAAAAGTTATATGTTTGTGTATCCAATTGTATGTACATGACTTCTGAATATCCCATAAGAAAAATTGTTAAAGTGGGAAATTCCTTTAGAGTATAGTTAAAAACTAAACTTTTTATACTTCTAAAGCCATTATTGGTAACATGGTCAAAACTGAGATGTATTCGATTAAGAGGTTGATGAGTGTTGAAGAACTCGATAAACGGATAAAGAGTCTGGAAAAAGATGTGAAGGTTTTGAAGAGGCTATATTTTGTGAAAAATAGATATCAGGGAGATTCTGTTGAAGTGGCATCAAGAAAAGTGGGCATCACGAAAATGATGGGATACGAATGGCAGAGTCGATGGAATAAGGATGGATATACCGGCCTGATCCCAAGATATGCAGGTGGTAGACCTTCGAAGCTTTCTGACAGTCAAAAAGAAGAATTGAAAGCGTGCTTGAAAGAGAGAGACGATTGGACCACGGATGAAATCAAGAAAATGATCAAAGAAAGATATGGTGTCGAATATACATTGAAACAGATAAGAGTCATAGTGAGAAAGTTCGGGATGAAGTGTGCAAAGCCATTTCCACATGATTATAGGAGACCAGTTGATGCAGAAGACCGTTTAAAAAAAACTTAGCCACCACCATATCAAAAGAGTCTTGTGTAATTGGATTCATGGATGAAACTTCACCACAGACGACGGCAAACAGTCAAAGACTTTGGTCCTTCACAAAGCCTTCAATCATAAAGAATACCACACATATGCGAGCAAACACATTCGGGTTTTATGCTTTGAATGGAACTTCAGTCATTGATTTCAAAGAAAATTCAAAAAAAGAGTCAATATGTGAATTTATGGGTGAGATAAGATCAAATAATCCGGATAAAAGGATTCTTGTCATCCTGGATAACTTTAGCTCGCACCGGGCAAAAGCTACCATTGAATTTGCTGAAGAAAATGGAATCGAATTGGTATTCCTTCCACCGTATTCCCCTGATTTGAATCCAATTGAGTTCATCCGGAAAAGCATCAAACGGGTAATCTCGGCGATATTTGTTGAGTCCATTGAACATCTCAAAACCACAATCATGGATGCATTTATTCGTCTTTCACGTTCGCTATCATACGCTGAGAAGTGGATAGATACGTTCTTAGATGGGGACGTTAAAAGTATATTATTTTAGGTTCTTGAGTATACTGTCATCGACGGAAGAGAATTGACATTCTGCTGCAAGCAATGCTCAGGACAGTTTTTGTCAGGAGAACTGAAGTAGGGTTTGGTGTAAAAACAGCCAGAAATTTTAAATGCAGTTATCTGCAATTATTGAAGAAAGGAGGTTTAAATGATAAGAATATTGATCCCGACATATATACCATCGGTTTATTCGAAACGTATAGAAAAAGCTGCGGATCTTGCGAATAGTGCAGAAGTAGATGTGCATCTATTGTACATATTTGATGAGAGTATGAAACCATCCACCACACTTATGGGGGCAATCAGAGACCGGCTGGAGAGATCAGACCTAAATGAATTAAATATCCAGGGTATGGCAGATAGATTCTTTTCAGAATCGACGAAAGTTATTGGAACTGACGTAAAAACTACAATGACAAAAGGAAAGCCAATAGATGAGATACCCAGGTACGTAAAGGAGCATAAGATCGATATCATCATAATGCCCTACGATAAAACCAGTGGGGAACTACACAACAAACTCCCAAGAGACGTGGCAATCTACCAGATAAAAGGAGAAGAGATCCTGAAAGAAGTGAAGATTGTCAACAGGGAAGGAGAGCGAATAGTAAGAACAGAAGAGGTTGATATCCTCAATGCCCGTTACGATGTTGGAGAAGAGGTTTTATTTTTACCGATAATATCTGCTGAGGAGAGGGAGTACGAGAGAGGAGAGGTTAAACCGATAAAGGTTCATACTCTGATCATTCCACCACATTATTATGCAGTCCAATCGTTTTATGCGCGTCACGGACTTCCATCCTATTGCGATGGGCGGATCGGAAGTGAGAAGAATCGAAGATGGTAGAGAAGTCGATTACGTCTCATTTCTGGCAGTGATAGGTGGGACGGTGGAGGAGAACGATCTGATCGGAGCAATCGCGTTATTCCCGTTCAGGAGGATGGATTAGGACCGGATATATAATCCGACCAATCAAAATCACTATCACTTCAAACATCCCTATGCGGCGTTATATCACAACCGGTACACGGAAGACACATGGTCTGTGCAATATCAGCGCGCAGGCCATGTTCATCCAGGATCCCTCTCGTCATCTTTGCGAGCCTTAGCAAGCGATCGGCATCGGGCCTAAACGTCTCCACATCTCGTTCTCTGAGGGGGTGCTTGTTTATTGCTCTGAGTATGGGGATCACACCAATATCTGCCAGAGTCTCAACTCCATCCCGGACAGCCTCATCAGTCTCACCAAGCCCAATTATAAAATTAGAAAAGACACGGTCCTTTCCATATATATCGACGGCTTCTCTGAGCGATTTCAGTATATAATCAAGCGAAAGATCACCACATACTCGCTCAAAAAAAAAGACTTATGGGGATGGGGTTCTCGAATTACAAGGTTGAAAAAGAGACAGAAGAGGTTGTTTGATGGGACAAGGAGCTATTGTAAGGGAAAGTTAGATATGTAAAGAAAAGTTTGTAGTATCTATAAATTAAGCGAGTTGAAGAAGTATGGTAGACTTTGGTAAAATGCTGGAAGAAGAGCCCCAGGAAAAACCGATTGACCCTTTGAAAATTTTTCAAAGTTCGGTGCGAAATGAGAATTACGGATATCTTAGGGATATACAAGCACAAATTTTGAAGTCATGGTACGATAAGAAAGATACCAAAGATACGATAGTTAAAATGAATACCGGATCTGGAAAAACGCTCGTTGGTTTACTTATGCTTCAATCGTGCCTAAATGAGCATGTAGGTCCAGCGATATATCTTTGTTTAAATAAACAACTTGTTGAACAAGTAGTGGCAGAGGCAGATGCATGTGGTATTCAAAATGTCGAATTCCAAGGAAGTAGTATACCTACCGATTTTTTGAATTCCGAGGCGATTTTAATAGCGACTTTCGGCAAACTTTTTAACGGGATGTCAAAATTTGGTGTTAAAGGCACAAGAGGAAATGAAGTTTCTATAGGG
>CABGHG010000022.1 GCA_902158735.1 Candidatus Methanolliviera sp. GoM_oil | reverse complement strand
TTACGCCCTTGATGCCGATACCTTCTTCTTTTCTTTTTCCCCTCCTGACCGGTCTTTTTGGCGCTCCAATCATTGTCCAGAGCATAAGAAACAAGCCACAGATACCAAAACAAGATAAAGGAGAGATTACAATGAAGAAGAAGAGCATATTTAAAAACTCTTTCATCGGCAGTCTATCGGGCTCCTTGGTCTCATGGCTCCCAGGTGTGAGTTCTGGTGTGGCAACGGTCTTGGCAAGATATTTCGTACGGGGAGAATCCGAGGAATTTATAATATCACTATCGAGCGTTAATACATCGAACGCCCTCTATAATCTTTTATTCTTCTATTTGCTTGGAATATCTCGCAGTGGAGCCATAAACGGTGTGAAGAGCTTATTGGGATTTATATCTCTCGATTGGTTTCTGGTCTTCCTCGCCGTTGCAGTTCTCATCTCCCTATTCTCTTATATCTCTCTATTACATCTCTCCCCATCTTTATCGCTCATCTTCACGAGATTAAACTATACAACTCTCAATATATCAATCTTGATCTTCCTCTTTGGGATGATATTACTCTTCACAGGGATAAATGGAATCTTGTTGTTTCTGCTCTCTTTCCTCGTCGGTTCTATTCTTCAAAAGTTAGGTATAAAGAGAACAAATGCGATGAGCTGTATCATGATTCCAATTATTCTGATGCGTTTTAATATCATTTGAGTGGTTTTACAACACGCTCAGCACCTTGCACGAGAAAGACGGATCCCAGAAGTATCATTGCGATCCCGAAAATGTTTATAATGGTTAAACTCTCGTTTAGCAGGAGATATGCGATCAGAGAACATACCACAAATTTGCATCCGGTGAGCGGCCACGCTATAGAGGCATCTATGTAAGATAAAGATAAGAAAGCGAGTAAAAAAGCAATGACGACTAAAACCACGGCAGAGAAAGATATCTTAAAGATCATGAATAGTACAATATATACTATCGAGACGATGAAGGCGATCTTAAGTATGTATGACGATTTAAACCGCGTGAATAGAGAGAGCCAGACCACAACGAAGACCAGAACTGCAAGCCACAAACCCTTATCTGTAATTAAAGAGCTATAATTTGCGATCTCTATTCCCTGTTTGAACGCAACAGACGCTATCCCATAGACGATGCCCGAAACGATTGCCAGTATGACTCCAACGTTAAATTTGCGGTGCAATCAGTGCCACCCCCGCTATAATTAGTGCCATCCCAAGAACCTGCCATATAGATAATCTCTCTTTTAGATAAGAATATCCCAAGATCCCGGTGGCGATGAACTGCAACGAAGTTATCGAGAAGAGTAGGCTAACCTCGCCAAACTTTAGAGATAATATCCAGATAAGATATCCCAAGATCCCGGTGACTAGACCTGTAACCAGATACCCGTCGATGAGGTCAAATATCTTTGAGTAATGCTCATACTTAAATGCCTCTGACCAAAATTCTTTCGAGAGATATTCCTTGGGTGCGTGAACGAGTGGGCCGGTCCAGAGTGGGAACAACTCATCATAAATCTCTTTTATACAATTCCCGATTGTGCCATAGTTTGGTGCAATATTGACAGAGTTCCATTGCTTGAAGAATATCGGGAAGGTGCCCATCAGTATCGCGGATATTATGACTAAGATCAGTACGATATATGAAGGCACAGTTCCACTTTTCGTTACATTATAAAAAACTATTCCTAAAACCTTCTATGAGACAGTGATACAACACCAGAAGAGCATACACCATCTAAAGGGTAACCTCTTTATATTATAACTCTAAACATTCCGATAAAATGGGCAGCGTAAAAGACCTTAAGGTAATCGAGAAACCCACAGCAAAAAAGTTGGGCGTTGGAAGATTTGTCTTCTCCGATAGGTATTCGGTCTTTGACTGGGGCGAGATGCCCGATCTGATCGAGGGCAAAGGAAAGGCTCTCTGTATCATATCTGCTTTTTTCTTCGAAAAATTGGAGGAAAAAGGGATAGCGACACATTATAGGGGTCTAATCAAAGATAATAGATCATACAGATTGGAGGCGATAGAAGGTGCGGCAAATGAGATGGAGATAGATCTGGTGAGGGTGATAAAGCCAAATTTTTATGGTGGTAAATACAACTACGGTCTCTTCAAAGAAGAGCACGGAAATTATCTGATCCCGCTCGAGTTTATATACAGAAACGTGATCGTGTCGGAATCTTCTTTTTTAAGAAGGGTCAAGAAAGGGGAGATAGATATAGCGGAATTCGGATTGGATGATCTTGAGGTCGGAAAAAAGTTAAAGAAGCCCATATTTGATGTGAGTACGAAGCTGGAAGAAGAAGACAGATATTTAAACTGGGGCGAGGCGAAAGAGATCTCTGCCCTAAAAGATTCAGAGATGGCGGAGATAAAGAGAATTTTATCTTTTTTGAACGTTCTTATAGATAAAGAGGTATCCAATGTTGGAATAGAAAACATAGATGGAAAGATAGAACTCGCTTTAGATCCACAGAGGGAATTTATGGTTGTGGACACGCTCGGGACGTTGGACGAGTGCAGATTACTCTACAACGGTTTAAATTTGAGCAAAGAGGTCATTAGACAGTATTATCTGCCGTCTGAGTGGAAAAAAGAGGTAGATAGAGCCAAAGAAGAGGCAAAAAAAAGAAGAATAGAAGATTGGAAACCCCTCTGCAAAAAGACTCCAGAAGGGCTCGGCAAAGAATTCAAAGAGATTATAAGTTTCATGTATCAATCTGCCGCGAATGAGATCACAAAGGAGAATTTTTTTGATGCTCCGCGGCTTAATGGGGTTATGAAGAGGTATGAAGAGTATCTGGATGGGATATAGGAGAGATCAATCATTCGACGAATTCTTCTATAATCCTATTACATTCTTCCGGTTTATCCATCATAGGTGAGTGTGCAGCATCTAGTACAATTTGTAGCATTGAATCCTGGATCTCTCTATTCAAGTAGGAGGGTAATATCTTCAACATATCTTCCTCACCGGTGATGATCAGCGTTGGAATATTTATCTCGGCAAGACGGTCGCTGATATCATGTTTCATAAGCTCTTTTAGACAATTATGTGATGCATACTTCGGTGTATTCCTCGCTCTAGCCATTGTATCTTCGAGAATTTGTCTTGAAGGCCTGTAATGTTTGAGTATCGGCATTGTCATCACGAGTAACTCATGGGGGATAAGAGGAAACGTTAGAGACAGCAGATGATCATAGATCGGCATTTTTCCGATCAACCCCACCATTCTTCCAATCGGGCCAGCTAACGCACCAGGATCAACTAAAACAAGCTTGGATACCTTATCCGGATGATCCAATGTATATGTCAGAGCTGTAACACCACCCATCGAATGGCCAACGAGTATAACATCGTTTAGCCCGAGTTTTTCTATCAAGGCGTGTAGATCATTCGATAGTGTCTGCATGGAATAATCGCCCTCGGGTTTATCTGATCTGCCGTGCCCCCTATGATCATATGCGATCGTATTGTATCTCTCTGAAAAATATTCGATCTGTGAGCTCCATACAGAGCAATCATCCATCAATCCGTGAATAAAAACCATCGATTGTTTATTCTCCTTCCCGCATGTCTCGTAATATAGCTCTATCTCATCTACTTTCATTTTCATAAAAACCACCTCATACCATCCTCTTGACCTCCGCCACGATCTTCGGTAAGACCTCCCCGGCCTTTTCGTGGATCACCACATCCGCGATCCCGTCGTAAGGCGTCCTTTGCATGTTGATTATGACGAGCTTTGCACCACTCTTCTTAGCCAAAGGGGGCAGATTTGCAACCGGATAGACGACCAGGGAAGATCCAACGGATAAAAAGAGATCACATTTACGTGCATACTCCATTGACCTTGAGAGTGCATCTTGGGGGAGCATCTCTCCAAAAAATACAACATCTGGTTTGATTATGCCACCACATTCACATATCGGAGGAATTCTTTGTTGTTCCATCGCCTTGGCTAAAAATTCTTCAAATTCCATCTTCTTCCCACAATACATACAACTGGACGTGCGAATAGATCCGTGAATCTCAATCACGTTCCTATTTCCTGCCCTGTGATGGAGCATGTCTATATTTTGTGTTACTATACATTCGAGTTTTCCCATCTCTTCGAGTTCTGCCAATGCTTTATGCCCCTCATTCGGCTCCGCCGTGAATATTTTGGATATATCCATCCCTTCAGCAAGTTTCATGATCTCTTTCAGATCAAACCCCGCGAGAAACGAGTTTATACTTCCAAACTTCACCGGATCGATCTTCTCCCATATACCCGTTCCGGGACTTCTAAAATCCGGTATTCCAGATTCTGTGGACATCCCAGCCCCACTTAAGGATATGGTCAACCCCGATTCACTTATGAGTTCCGCCACTCTTCTTATATTGTTCTCCACTTCTATCTTACTCCTCATATCTTTATAATCTCTCCCTCTACTGTTTCATCGATTTTTAGGATCCCATACGACTTCCTCGCCATTCCTGGATTGAAGAGCAAGAGATCGCCGACCCATTCGTTCTTTGCCCTGTGCGTGTGACCAAAGATTATCACGTTCACATCATCGAATCTTTTTCTTATCTTCTCTTCGAGCCCAAAGGGTGACCCCCAACCGTGGATTACGCCAATTTTTATCTCTCCTACTTTAAATTCCTCTATTTCTGGAAGTATCTTCTTCACCTCTAACATATCCATATTTCCCCGAACCGCCACCACCTCGTTGATATCCCTCAACTCATTTAATAATTTTAGAGAGATGAGATCTCCTGCATGAACGATCAAATCCACCCTCTTAAGCTCTTCTATTATCCTCTCATCGATACTCTCGATGCTATCCGCATGCGTATCTGAGATCACTCCCAGCTTCATCAATTTTTCATCTCCTATAAACACTTAAAAAAAAGAAAAAAAGAAAAAAGCTGTTTATTATGGGCGGATCGGCTTCTTATTTCCACACAGATGACACGTCGTTCTATAAATATGATTTACCGCTCCACAGTTTCTACATATCCACATATTGTTCAATCTTTTAGATACATACATTAAATTCACCCAGACGAGAATCATTATTATTTACCTTATAAACTTTTCGATTTACTTCTATTAGATTAATTGATTAGATCGCCTCTCCTCCAATAGAAAGATATATCTTATCTTTGGCATTATTCTGCCTTGTGAAAGGTGAATTAAATTTATGAAAGGAGAGGATATAAGTTGTATAAGCTGATGATTCCTAAAAAGTTCTTTGTTACCTCTGGAAAGGCTATAAATGCGATCTCAGAATTAAATGCGTTCGACGAGGCACTTTTAAATGCGAGGATAGGAGATCAAAATCTTGTCCCAGTCTCGTCCATACTCCCAGTGAGCATAGAAAAGATAGATCATGTAGAGATACCGATGGGCGCGATAACCCACTGCATCCTCTCCCAAATGAAAGGTGTGGGGGAGAAAACCATCTCTGCTGGACTATCTTATACGTTCAATGAAGAAGGCGGAGGCTACGTCGCCGAGGTACACGGATATACGAATAAAGAGGATGCAAAGGATCTCTTAGATAGGAGGATCGAGGAGATGGCAAGAAGAAGAGATAAAAAGGTAAAAGAGATCTTTTATGTTGTGGAAGAACTGCATATACCCTTAAATCATTATGGGGCATGCGTTGCGGCGATTATATTCATTTAGGTGGAGGACGGACCCGGGGGGATTCGAACCCTCGATCTCCGGCTTAGAAGGCCGGTGCCCTATCCAGACTAAGCTACGGGCCCATGGGCCCGCCCGGATTTGAACCGGGGACCTTTGCCTCGTAAAGGCAACGTCATGACCAGCTAGACCACGGGCCCAATCGTTAATCTACCTTGAAATTTCGTTATTACGTTTAAATCTATCGCACTTCTTAAACTTCTAATAGATACTCAGTATCTTCCTCGCCTCGTCGGGCGTCGCGATCTCCCTTCCAAGTTCCTTAGATATTCTTGCGATCTTTGCAACCAGCTCCGAATTACTCTTTGCCAAGACGCCTCTCTCTAGATATATATTGTCCTCCATACCTACCCTGACATGTCCTCCCATGATCACCGCAAGGGTGCCCATCTCCATCTCGTATCTTCCCGGGGCGCAGACGGACCATGTATACTTATCCGGGATCCTCCTCACGCAGTAGAGCATCGTCTCAGGGTCTGGCGTCATACAGGAGTTGCCCCCGAACATAACGAGCTGGAAGTGGAGTGGCTCCTTCAACTTTTCCTCCTTGACAAACACCAATGCCGTTTGGATTTGTCCCGTATCATATACTTCGAGCTCAGGTTTAACCCCGTTATCATACATATATCCTGCCCATCTCTCGATGGTTCCAAGGCTATTGGAGAAGACAAACTCCTTTTCAATCCCCTCCATACCCTTAGGGGTCGCCCACAGATTCACGGATCCCATATTCAAAGAGTCCATCTCTTGGCCGAACGTCGTCCTCTCTTTCATCCACTCCTCTATCACCTCATCCTCGGCAAACCTTCCCCCACCGGTTGTTATATTTACGATCACATCGGACGCCTCGCTCTCTTTGATCCGCTCTACGTACTCCTTAAGTATCGGGTTTGGATCTGATGCGGGAAGACCCATCTCAGGATCCTTTGCGTGCAGATGCACGATTGAAGCTCCAGCCTCTCTGCATTTCACAACTTCATCGACGATCTCGTCCGTCGTACAGGGCACGTAATCCGTTGCCATCTTACTGACAAATTCTCCACCGCTCAACGCGGCCGTGATGATCAATTTCTCCATGTTAACACCTTGTATCACAAATTCATCTAAAATTGGAGTAGTATTTATTATATTTAAGATCTTTGATTGACCTATTTTCCTCTAATCATTAAACAAATCTAGATATCTTCAATCCTTAAAGGTGAACTACCCCACCCTTACGGACGGGGCTTCCTGTATCACCGTTCTCTTTGAGAACTCCTCAGGCTTAAATTCGGACAGTTCCTGCCCTACATTTAATTTTTCTAAGCCTCTCTTTAGAATGTTAATCGCAGCATTTTCGTCTCTATCCACTATTAGTCCACAAAACGGGCATTTATGTACCCTTTTGGCTTAAAGGTTTTTTAACGATCTCGCCACAATTTGAGCATTCCTGACTTGTATTCTTTGGATTAACAAATTCAACTCTCTTACCAGCTTCTTCCGCTTTGTAAGATACAAAATTTGTTAATTGTGACCACGATACATGCAAAAATGTTCCACAGCAAAATGTCTCATTTTGCGTGCGCCAAATCGAAGATTTGATTGCATTTTGCGTGCGCCAAATCGAAGATTTGATTGCATTTTCACGGCACGAAATCAAAGATTTCGTTGCATACGCAAATCTTTGATTTGCGACTATATCCAAAGGTTTCAACTTTTCTATTGAAAGGTCTATCGACAGTATTTTCAACTAATCGAGGAACCTACCCGAGAATATTCTATTTTAGAAGTTTAAATAGGTTTTGGTTTAAGCTTTATCATTCCCAAGCTAAAGTCCTCAAAAATCTTCGATTTTTGGGATATGCAAATCTTCGATTTGCAACTACATTGGGGTTTTCATTATCTATAAATTTTTTACCTTCCCATTTGGTCTTTATCGAAAAGTTTATGTGGTACAACGATGCAAATAATCTTAGAGGTAATTGCTATGGGGTTAAGTGCGAGAAATAAGATTAAAGGGGTCGCAAAGGAGATTAAAAAAGGCGAGGTCGCCGCTCTGGTAAAGATCGAATGTTCCATGCCAGCAGATATAACCGCAGTGATAACGAAGGAGGCGGTAGAGGAACTTGGCATAAAGGTTGGAGAAGAAGTAACTGTGGTGATAAAGGCGACAGAAGTGATGATATATAAAGAATAAGATAAACTTCAACCATTCTATCTATTTTTTAGGTTTCCTCCTCATGTTTTTCATCCTTATATGAGATATATTTCATACGCAAGCAGAAAACTTCTCTGAACTAAACCGAATGATTGCCAATTCTCTTTCTATTTCTGATAGAAGGATGAGCCCACTTGAATGGATAATACATGGATATCTTTAAATAGTAAAAGTATTTTGTTTGTTGATGTATAGTTGCACAACAGGAGACGAAAAAGATGAAAAAGATACAAGTTTTAATTGCCATTGGCATGATCGTTGCCGTAATGGGTGGAGTTGTAGCGTATAAAACAGATGTTAGTGCTTTTGAGGGGCGAGATACCGCTTGGGAGATGAAACCTCCATATATCTTCACCGGATGTAGCCCCATAGACGATGAACCTTGCTGGTACTGTCCAGAGGTGGACGCGCCTTATGCACCCACGTTTGAGATTCTGGATACCGACGCGGCAAAGGGAAGATACTACACGATGACAAAGACGATCACTCTGAAAGATCTGGTGGAGTTTCACGGACATGACTGCGAAGGGTTATTTCATGCAGCCTGCGAGTGTAAGCTTGCCATGGACGAGCTATTCCCAGATGGTATATATGACCGAACCGATATGAGGGCTATGGCTGGAAAATCACCATGTTACTGTGATACGGTCATGTATCTCACCGGCGGCAGGATCAGGTATGGAACATTCGATATGGATCCTCGATTAGGGCACAGCATCATCATTCAGAGGATCTCTACAGGTGAAACTGTGATGGCATCCTGGAGACCTGGGGTAAATTGTGTCCCCGTCAGCAAGGTAAATCCGGAACCCTATGAACTGTGGAGCGCCTATCCTCAGCCAAATGCTCCACTAGGAAAAGATATTACATGGGAGCCAGAGGTGGATACAAATAGACTGATAGAGATAAAGGCGAAGCTCTGGGGAAGAAAATACGAGATTAGCCCAGAAGAACTCACCGAACTTGCATGGCTACAGAGAAAACATGTGGAGGAGATATTAACACATCCGCTAGAAGAGAGCTATCAGATAAAGCATCTTCCAGACTTTGAGTGGGAGAAACCAGGATACGATAGCATAATCAGAAGAAAGGATATCATGTTCAAGAACTACCCACAGATGTATAGCCCATCGGCTGGGACAGAAGAGGAATGGCTTGAACAGAAAGCAGTTGATCGACATGAGGAGATGATGAAAAAATAAGTTAATACAAGTGAAATTGATCCTATAAACCGTGATCTGGTCAACCGTTATTTTGCCATCGCGGTAAATCCAGAGAATTACCCAAACGTTGATTATGAGTTGGCAAAGGCATTCATCGAATACATCGTCTCGCCGGAGGGACAGATGATAATCGAGAACTTTGGAAGAGATGAGTATGACGAACCGTTGTATCACCTATTTGGTGCGAATATGATCCAACAGGAGGAGACACAAAAGATTATGGTGAGTGGATGATGGTAAAAATATGAAAATAAGGCAAGAAAAAAATTCTTATATTAGTTGGGATGGCGAGTTTTTTTATCTTATTTTTCGTCCATTTCCCACTTTAAATACATTTTGATAAAAAACCGAGAATCATTTTAATATCGAAACGTATATTACCGCATATCGAGGTGAAAATAAATATGGAAAGAAGAAAAATTTTGGCATTGGGAATAGCGATTGTAGTAATTGCGTGTGTGGCTGCCGCCGCTTTTTATTTTACTTCCGCGCCTCCAGCACCAGTATCCGTAGAGAACAAAACACTCATGGTCTATTCAGGCGCTGGAATGATAAAGCCCATGGATGAAATTGGCGAGATGTTTCAGCAGAAATATGGTATAAAGGTTCGATACAATTATGCTGGCTCTAATACGTTGCTATCTCAAATAGAGCTAACGGAAAAAGGCGATGTCTATATGCCGGGAGCAACGATGTATATTGAAAAAGCCAAAGAGAAAGGATTTGTTGACTACGAGCAGAATGTGTCGTATCATATACCGGTGATAGTGGTTCCAGAGGGGAATCCTGCAAATATAACCTGTTTGAATGACCTTACCAAGCCGGGAGTGAGAATTGTTCTGGGGGACCCAAAAGCGGCTGCGTGTGGCAAGATCGCAAAGAAGATATTGGAGAAGAACGGGATCTTGGATGCCGTGGATGCGAATACCGTTGCGCGTGCTGCGACGGTAAATGAGCTGGTAGTCTATATGTGCATGGGCACCGCGGACGCATCAATAATATGGCAAGCATCTCTGATTGGAACTGAAAATGAGACAGATGTTATAGAGATACAAAAGGAGCAGAATCTTATAAAAGTGATTCCAATAGGCACGCTAACGTTCTCTAAAAACGAAGATACCGCGAAACAATTTGTTGATTTCGTTGCTTCGGAGGAGGGCAAAGCGGTCTTTGAAAAATACGGGTTTACGGCATATCCTAATCTGAAGTATAAGCCTTCTGGAGAAAAGCCGAGCGAGCTTAGGTGCTAAATCTCAAATGAATAACCCCACAGGTGAAGGAGCGTCAAAAATCAAGATTGGTACAATACTATTCAGTTTACTTCTCGCCGTTTTTATTTTAGTCCAGCTTATATGTGTTGTTACACACACCACGCTGCCGGCGCTGATAACAAGTATTCTTTCAGAGGAGATACAATTTGCAATAAAACTGAGTTTAACAACGGCTGTCATATCTACTATTCTCTGTATCGCCATCTCTATACCGGCGGCTTATGCGCTCGCTCGATATAACTTCTTTGGAAAGAGTTTAGTTAATACAATTCTGGATGTGCCTCTGGCGTTACCGCCATTGGTCGCCGGGGTTGGCTTGTTAATATTTGGCATGACATCTTTTGGTAGGGGTCTTGCAGAAATAGGGCTTGATTTTGTATTCACGCCACTTGGAATTATAATTGCCCAGTTTTTTGTTAATGTTCCATTCATGTTCAGGATATTAAGGGGAACGTTTCAAAGCATAAATCCAAGATATGAGCATGTAGCAAAAACGCTTGGATGCACGGAGGCGCAGGCATTCTGGCATGTAACACTGCCAATGTCGAAGAACGGACTCTTATCTGGCTCTGTTATAACGTGGTCAAGAGGAATAGGCGAGTTTGGGGCTGCATTAATGGTCGCGGGAGCAACGAGAATGCAAACCGAGACGTTGCCCATCGCATTGTACTTGAACATGTCATGCGGGGAGCTCGATTTAGCCATTGCGGCCGCAACTATTTTAATTATCATATCGCTTGTATCCTTATTTGCTTTTGAAAGGTATGGAGGTTTTGCCAGGGTATTCTAATCTAAATCGGGGGGTGAAGAAAATGATAAGGATTGAAAATCTATCAAAGGATTTGGGTGAATTCTTCTTACAAGATGTAAGCCTCAAAATAAAGGATGGCGAGTATTTTGTGATATTAGGTCCCACAGGTGCGGGGAAGACGATTCTCTTAGAGACAATAGCAGGTATTTACCACCCAGATAAAGGCAGAATATTTCTTAACGGACATGACATCACTAATATCCCTCCCCGGGAGCGAAACATTGGCATGGTCTATCAGGATTATACCCTGTTCCCATTTTTAACAGTGGAAGAGAATATTGGCTTTGGGCTGAAACTGAGAAGAATTTCAAAAGAGGAGATTAAACATAAGGTGGATGAACTCACAAACTTAATGAGTGTCTCTCATCTCCTACATCGCTATCCCGGCACGCTCAGCGGTGGGGAACAGCAGAAGGTTGCGATCGCACGTGCCATCATAACGAGACCAAGTGTACTATTACTCGACGAGCCATTAAGCGCTATGGATCTGAGAACACAGGATTTTCTGAGGGAAGAATTGAGAAGAATACATCATATTCAAAAATTAACAAGCGTTCATGTTACGCACAACCAAACAGAAGCGATTGTATTGGCCGACAGGATCGCCGTGATGATGAATGGCGAGATCGTTCAGGTGGGAACGCCCCATGATATCTTTAGCAAGCCCTTGAATGAAGATATAGCAACCTTCGTTGGTGTTGAAAACATATTGGATGGAGAGATAAGGAGAAACAGTGATGGTATCGCCGTAATAGATCTTGGTGATATCGAACTTGATGCCATCTCCGATTATAGAGAAGGAGAAGTGAAGATCTTTGTGAGACCGGAGGATATCTTAATATCGAAGAAGATGCAGGAGAGCAGTGCGAGAAATAGTATAAGAGGAAAGATCATTAAGATGACAAACTTTGGTGCGGTCATTCGCCTTCAACTTGATAATGGCTTGATCGCGTCTGTGACGAAGTTATCTGCAGAGGATCTTGGATTAGGAATAGGAAAGGAGATATATGCCTCATTTAAGGCTACCTCGGTGCATGTAGTAAAAAAGACAGAGGGTAATGAGATATGAAGACGAGACCTTTTGAGAGACTGATCCCCATCGAAGATGCGATAGGGATCGTAGAATCGAAGATAAAGCCGATAGATAGAAGGGAGAAGATACCAACCGATCTAGCAGTGTATCGGATACTTGCAAGAGATATAGAGGCTCATTTTGATGTCCCTCCGTTCAATCGATCAGCGATGGATGGATACGCCGTCATTGCTGAGGATACATTCGGTGCAGGCCAATTCGATCCAAAGGTGCTGCGAATTAAAGGATATGTCCATGCGGGGGAGGTTACGGATGTCGAGATCGATCGAGGAGAGTGCGTCGAGGTTGCGACAGGAGCAAGGATGCCGAAAAATAGTGATGCGGTGGTTGTCGTCGAGAGTACCGAGGGAGAGAAAGATACCGTCAATATCTTTGAGCCCGTTCATCCCAAAGAGAACGTCTCGAATGCGGGAGGAGATATTAAAGAGGGAGAAGTGATATTGAAGGATGGAGAACTATTAGATCCTGGAAAGATAGGCGTTCTTGCATCCTTAGGCATCGGAGAGATCGAAGTCTATGAAAAACCGAAGATAGGGATCTTACCGACGGGAGATGAGGTATGTCCAATCGGAATGCCTCTGAAAGAAGGAAAGGTTTATGATGTCAACTCCCACACGGTAAGTGCTCTGGTGAGATCAAACGGCGGGAAAGCAAATTTGTATGAGATCGTCGGAGACAGATTTGAAGATGCAAAAAGATCGATAGAGAAGGCTTTAGAGAACGATATCATTCTCTTATCAGGTGGTTCTTCGGTTGGGGAGAGGGATATTCTGATCGACGTAATCAACGAAATCGGAGAGATTCTATTCCACGGCGTGCAGATAAAGCCGGGGCTGCCAACCTTATTTGGTATGATTGGAGATAAGCCGATCTTCGGCATGCCCGGATATCCGACGTCCTGTCTGATAAATGCGTATGTATTCCTTCTGCCGGCGATGAGGAAGATGGCGAGGCTGCCCAGGAAGGAATATACGAGGATCAAAGCGAATATTTCGAGGAGGTTCGTCTCCACGTTAGGAAGAACGCAATTCTTGACGGTGAAGGTGCAAGACGGAAAAGCCATTCCTGTCTTTAAGGAGTCTGGCGCGATAACGAGCGTTTCGAACTCAGACGGATTCATCGAGATAGATTATAGCGTAAATTTGATAGAGAAGGGAGAAGAGGTGTTGGTTAATTTATGGCAATAAAGGGTGGCACCAACCTGTGTGCACCTTCGGTAGCACTTTAAAAACAAAAGAAACTAACCTCAAAATTTAATTTGCAACTAAAACCGGTAGGTCTTCATGGCAATTATAGGATTCGTAGGGGAATCAAAATCGGGAAAGACGAGTCTGATCGTCGAGATTACGGAGGCGTTGAACGGGAGAGGATACGAGGTCGCGACGATAAAACACATCGCGGATCCAGATTTTACGACGATAGATACCAAGGGGACGGACACGTACAGACACGCTGATGCGGGCGCCTCCCTCGTCGTCGGCGCCTCGTCAGATGAAACCGCGTTTATCTTAAAGGATCATTTGGATTTTTCCAATATAACACATATAATCGAAGAGATCGTTCATCCAGACGTTATCCTAGTCGAGGGATTCAAAGGTGAGGGAAATCAAAAGGTGGCACTTAATAAGACAGATACGAAGAACGTTATTTTGGAATACGACGGAGATGAGAGAAAAATTTTAGATTATATTACGAGAGAGATCGAGATCGAGAAGATATATAAAAGACTGCCAAAACTCGACTGCCATAAATGCGGGTTTGACTGTAAGAAAATGGCGAAACGCATATACGAAGGAGAGGCAACATTTGAGGACTGCGTAAATAGATCGGATATCAAATTGAATATAAAGATCAACAAAAAAGCATTGCCATTGGGCAAGTTTGTGAAAAAGATCATCAGAAATACTCTTCTTGGCCTAATCTCCCCCTTAAAGGATGTAGAGCGTGTTGAAACCCTGGAGATCACGTATGAAGGCGAAAGGTAATTTATGAACATTAAAATAAATTCTGATGATGAGATTACATGGCAAGCTTTTGAGGGGATGGAAGGGAGGAAATATGTATACCAAATATAGCAAGTTGGAAGTAGAGTTGGTTGGAAGCACTCTTACAACACCACGCGCGCGGGGTCTCCCTCATAGATGATCTCTCCTTCATATAACTGAATGGCCCTGTGTGCAACCTCTCTGATGAAATATAGGTGATGACTCACGACGATCATCGAGATGCCGAGTTTATCGTTGATCAATTTCAATACATTGCAGATACTTCGAAGGGTTACCACATCCAGATCTCCGAAAGGCTCGTCAAATAACAATATCTTTGGCTTCATCAATAGCTCTATACCGATGGCGACTCTTATACTCTCCCCCATGGATAGTTCATGGACCCTTCTCTGAAGGACATCTTCCGGCAGATTTAGCAACTGAAATATGGGGTCTATCAATTCGCTCACCTCCCAAGGAGGGATCAAAAATAATTTCCTTGCATCACCTTCGCTCAGCCCAGACGCCTCCAATTGCTCTAAAATTTCGTGATCTCCCAATTCAAAGAGCGAGGGAGTAACGATCTTCTCATCCAATCCCAACATCTTTGCCTTTTTTTTAGCAAACACCACCGCCCTCTCTCCCATTATTCCGAGCTTCGCGTATGCTAAATCCTTGATCCCCGCATCATAAGGGATACCCATCTCTTGGGGGATGAAACCTATATTTCCTACGATCTTTGATCTGTCGTCTTTGATGCTCAATCGTTCCCCTCCAATTATGTAAGTGATCTCCCCCTCATCCATCACTTCTGCTCCCGAGAGCAGGTTTAATAGAACGGTCTTTCCCACCCCAGATAGTCCAACCACCGCCAGAATCTCCCCTTCGTAGAGTTCAAAGCATACATTCTTAAGCTCGAATGGGACGCTAAAGAACTTGTCATCTCCAATCCCCGCAAATTTATATCTTTTCGTCAAATTTTTCACTTCCATGATTGGTCTATGGGTTGGGGGCTTTGAAGGAAGACACTCCTCCATTTGGGCAACAAAATTATCGATAACTTCATCTCTTCCCTCCTCAACGATTTTTCTCTCCAATCGGAGGATCCTGTCCGCCGTTCCCCTAAGCGTCTCCGGCTGATGAGAGGTGATGATCATGGAGACCTGACTCTTCATATTTCTCATCCATTCCAATAATCTCTCGCGAGTTACGATATCACTCATCGTGAGGGGTTCATCCAACAATAATATTTCTCTTGATCCAGCGCATACCAATTGTCTGGCTAAGACCACTCGCTGTTTTTCTCCACCACTCAGCGTATATATGGGATGTTCTGCCTTATCCTCCAACATCACGACCTTGAGCATATCCATCGCGATCTTTTCGAGGTGTTCATCGTAATCTCCTCCATACGAGGCAGGTAAAGTCTCACATCCAGTTTTGAGTGCATATAATCTTCTCATAACGTTATCCAAAACTGTAGAGTCCCAAAGGGCAAATGAACGCTGGAGGTGGATCGATGTCATCTCCTCAAGCCTCATCTTCTCTTCTTCTGGTGTGTCGGGCGTGATGTGAAGATCACCTATCCTTATCTCGCCCCCATCAAAGGGTTCACTGCCATGGAGTATTCTTAGTAATGTCGTCTTTCCGCCGCCACTCCGCCCGATGATACCTAAGATCTCGTTTGGATATAGGTCAAAAGAGACATCTTCTAATGCTTTGATTTTTCCTCCATTTTCAAGGATATACGACTTATTCAGGTCGATAACACGAAATATGGGAGCCATAGAGAATTCGTAAGTGGGATTGCTATTTAAACATTTTCTTCAACAGGGTTGTCAACTTGTTGAGCATGTTTGAGTACGACCAAATCTTTTCATCCACTATTCCATATTTCTAGTAAGTGTGCAAAAGGTTTATAGATAATGAAAACCCCTATGCTTTAGCTTGGGGATGATAAAATATTAAACTTTAAAGGTATGGCGTTGGGTATATGAGTAAATGAAAGAACTCACGCCATACCAAAAAGTATTTAAACTTGCAAATATATTAATCTATTGGGTATATGGGAAATGAAGATCAAAAGAACATACAAATGTAGGATATATCCAAACCGAGAAGAAAAATCTATCCTTGAAACTTGGTTAGATATATGCAGAGTTCTCTATAACGATTGTTTAACCGAGAGAAAAGACGCT
>CABGHG010000021.1 GCA_902158735.1 Candidatus Methanolliviera sp. GoM_oil | reverse complement strand
ACCAGTGATCGTAAGTCCCACTTAAGGTAGGTAGTCGCAAATCAAAGATTTGCGTATGCAACGAAATCTTTGATTTCGTGCCGTGAAAATGGAACATTTTCACATGCCAAAAATCTTCGATTTTTGAGCAACACAAGAAGTAAAGAAACCTACAGTTTCTCTGATGAAGCTAATAAAAAAGGTATTAAAAGATAATACGGGAAAGATACAATTACTCCCACAGAACCTCGACGATATATGGCATCTGAAATATATAATCGAGAGAGATGATCTGGTCTTTTCTCAGACGAGGAGAGATGTAGAAGGAGCAGACGATAAGATAAGACCGGAGAAGCGAGAAAAAAAGAAGATGTGGCTTGGCATCGAAGTAGAAGAGATCAAATTTCACAAATTTTCTAATAGATTAAGGATAAGTGGGAAGATAAGGGAAGGTGCTCAAAGATCGAGGGATAAGATCGATCTTGGCTCATATCACACGCTAAACATCGAGCCCGGAACCGAGCTGAGTATTATAAAGGAATGGAAGAAGGATCAATTAGATAGGATAAAAGAGGCTGTCAATGCATCGAATCAGCCGAAGATAGTCATTTTAACGGTAGAAGAGGGAGAAGCATCGGTGGGTGTTGTTAGGCAGTACGGAATCGATGAGTCCTTCAAGATCTCTTCCTCTTCCGGGAAATCGAGCGGAGAGAGTATGAGAAATGACTTTTTTGCCGAGATATTTGCTCAAGTATCCCAGACACTTGAGCAAGATACGAGAATCGTCATAGCAGGTCCTGGATTCACAAAGAACGATCTCTATAGATATATTAAAGGTAGAGATCAAAAGATTGCAGATAGAATTATCTTAGAAGACGTCTCCTCCATAGGAGTATCTGGGTTTCAAGAGGCGCTTAGGCGTGGCGTAATCGAAAGAATCGTCAAAGAGAGCAGAATATCAAAAGAGGCTCGATATATAGAGATATTATTAGAAGAGATAGCGAAGAACGGTTTGGCCGCTTATGGAGAGAAAGAAGTAGAGAGAGCAGATGAATGTGGCGCGATAGAGACACTTCTTATCTTGGATGAGTATGTAAGGGGAAAAAGAGAGTTGGGAGATACAGAAGATCAGAGATTTTCCGTCGGCAAATATTCCATTTGCCATATAGATAGATTTTTAAAGAGTGTAGAGGCTAAAGGAGGAAGGATCATAGTTTTTAGCTCCGATTTTGAACCGGGAAAGAGACTCGAAGGTCTTGGGGGAATTTCGGCAGTGTTAAGATTTAAGATCTAGCGGAATGATTAGATATCTTTACCCCTCAAATATTCTGCATATTCAACCATCTTAGACATTACGCGTGCGACCTGATCTGGCGTCTCGTAAACCGGGATCCCATTCTCCTCGAGTAGTCTGTTACTTTTCGATCCACTCTGAGTAAAAGTTCCTATGGCAATCACAGGTTTACCATATTTATTTTTTAACTTGATAAAATCGTTTATGATCGTTTCTTCCATCCATTCCATCATCTCAACAGAGATCGATTTAAAAAGATCTTGCATCTCATCAGATATCTGAGCGCTGATGGTGCTAAAGAGTGGAGACCAAACTTGAGGCAGGCATACCACACTGTGGATGTCTTCCTGTCTTAATAATACCTCAAGTGACTTCGTTAAAGCTGAAAGGTCTCCCATGAATCCAGCTGTGACATCTATCGGGTTTCTATGACTCCAAAAATATGGTAAAAAGGTGTTTAATTCATTTATGCTTCCCTCTGTTAGTTTTGGTATCTCCAAACCATATTTAACGCAAGCATCCGCCATGAGTACACCCATTCCACCTTGACCGCTTACTATACCGACTTTCCTCCCCACTGGGCGTGGTAACAGTAAAAATGCCTTTACCAGATCGATCATTTCCAGATGGTCTGAGACGCGCATGATGCCCGTTTGTACACACACAGCATCAAAGATCATATCCGCGCCAGATAACGCACCCGTATGCGATGATGCCGCGGCGGCTCCTGCCGCTGTTTTCCCCCCTTTCAACACGACGAACGGTTTGTTCTTTGTCACCTCTCTTGATGCATCGATAAATCTCCTCCCCTCTCTAACTCCCTCTATATATGCCGCAACCACCTTTGTCTCGGGATCATCTGCATAATACTCTAAAAAATCCTCCATATGTAGATCTGCCTCATTGCCACTGCTGACATATTTATTGAATCCTATACCTTGACTGGATGCCATCAATGTGGTCAACGTCACGATGGTGGCGCTCTGTGCAATCATCGATACATCGCCCGCCTTTGGGATTGTGAAATTCATCGTCGCGTACAGTTTCGGGGCGGCACTTCCTATTCCCATACAGTTTGGCCCCACAAGTCTTATTTCTCCCTTCCTTGCCTCTTCTATCACCTCTTTCTGCTTTTTTCTGCCCTCTTCGCCGAGTTCACCGAAACCAGCTGATATTACGACTCCAAACTTTACTCCAACCTCGTTACATTCTCTGATGGCAAGGAGTACCGTGTCAGCCGGCACACAGATTATCGCCAGACCAATTCTATCGGGAACATCTTTCACGCTGCTGTAAGCTTTTAAACCCAATATTTCGCTCTCATTTGGGTTTATAGGGTAAATTTTTCCCTTAAATCCACCAGCCATCGTACATAAAAGGGTTATTGTTCCTATTTTACCGGGAGATGCCGAAGCACCGATTACCGCAACGCTTTTTGGATTAAATAGCAGATCCAAATTTGGAGCATTCATTTAGTTAGTTTCCTCTCTGCTTTGTCCATTTATAATCTTAAATAAACTTTTTGTTTCATTTGATGCCGAAGGACTCCAAAATCACCTTCGAATTCAGCTCCCCAAAATGATAGACCTCTCCGGATTCTTTCTCATTCACGATGATCTCTGCAGGGGCAAACAATAAAGGGTCAATCTTAAAGAAGTCAAAACCTGCTTCTTTAAAGGTTTTAAAGAAAGGCATTCCGTAATCTCTGGAGGTATTGGATGGAACTTTTGAGAATACCTCATCGAAGCTATCCACCGTTAGATAGACTGAACCATAATAGATGTTACAATCATTCGTAACCCCCATTGCCTCTTTTTTCACCGGAGCTATTGGAGATCTCCCTGCACCGTTCTCTATCTTTTTAACATCGTAACCGAGTTCTTCGAGTTTGTGAAGTGCATTCTCGACGATCCTACCTGATATCTGTATCGACCCGACGAGGCTTCTGGTCGGAGCTACCAGAGCGTGCAGATCTGATACGTCTATATTGCACGCCTTCGCTATATAGCTCATAACATTCTCATCCGGGAGTTTATCCGATTCCAAGACAATTATACCATACTTGGAGTCGTCTTCGTAGTCTATCTTTTCATACGTCTCCTTTGGTTTCAAAGCCAGCGCTCTCGCAGGACCGGAACCCATCGCAAAATAATCATCGACTTTTATACTCCATGCAGCTTTTTGAGACCCCAAACAAGATATCGCGGGATAATCTGTCGTTACGTTAATGAACGGAAACGTTAAACGTTCTATCTCGTTCATCATTATCGTTGTGGTGGCAAGCCCGCCCATGCACACCTCTACAAACATCGTTCCAAGTTGATAGCTTCCTTTGACATTTACTCCACAATCAATAACTGTAGATCCATCTTTTAGCTCATTCACCTCTATGCCCAGTTCATCTTGCCAGTCAAGCATCGTCTCAACGATCTCTAAAGCCCCTTCATTCACGCTAATCATAAAATCTCCTCCTTTGAATATCTAAACGGTTTCCTACAAAAACCTATTCTTTTTCAAAAATTCGCAAACGCAAAAGATATTTATTTGGGGAACTGTTCTTTCATTATCGGGTGAAGTTAAAATTAAAGAAGAGATATGGGTCGAGAAGTATAGGCCAAAAACATTAGACGGAGTTGTGGGACAGGATGAGATCATAGAAAGGTTGAAATCCTACGCAAGATCTGGAAAAATGCCTCACTTGCTCTTCTCTGGACCTCCTGGTGTCGGAAAAACTGCTTCTGCTATTGGTCTGGCAAGAGGACTGTATGAAGATATGTGGGAATACAACTTCACCGAATTGAACGCGAGCGATGATAGAGGGATAGATGTTGTGAGAACCAAGATAAAAGTTTTTGCGAAGATAGCTCCTGTTGGAGGGTTCGATTTTAAGATAATTTTTCTGGACGAGGCGGACGCGCTCACATCCGACGCGCAGTCAGCCTTGAGAAGAACGATGGAGATCTTCAGTAACAACTGTCGTTTCATCTTAAGTTGCAATTATTCATCAAAGATAATAGAACCTATACAGAGCAGATGTGCCGTTTATAGGTTTAAATTTCTCTCTGCGGATGCCCTAAAAAAGGTCATAAGAGAGATAGCAGAAGAAGAGGATATAAAGATAAGAGACGATGCTATAGAAGCTTTAAAAGATGTGTCCGGTGGAGATATGCGTAAGGCGATCAACGCGCTCCAAAGCTCCGCGGCGATCGAGAGGGAGATAGAGAAAGAAACCATCTATGAGATGGCGGCGAGTGTTAGACCAGATGAGATGAGGGAAATTCTTGATTCGGCGCTTGGTGGATCATTCGATAAGGCAAGGGACCAACTCTCTCTTCTAATTGAGAAAGGAACATCTTCCGAGGAGATCATCAAGGTAACACACAGAATAATTTTCGATCTCGATATTACAAACGATAAGAAGGTTAGGCTTATAGATAGGCTCGGGGAGACGGAGTTTCGGATAACGGAGGGGGCAGACGAGAGGATACAGCTCGATGCCCTTCTCGCACATATTGCCCTTATGGAATGAATACGTTGTGTTGAAAGGCAATATATTATTTATCGCTCAGATATTCCCTTTCTATCTCCTTGATCTTATCAATTCTGCGGGCATTTCTCTCTTCGATCGTGAGCGGGCTGTCCAACCAAATTTTTATCATCCTCTTGGCAAGATCGGGTTCTGTTACCCTCCCTCCAATCGTCAATACGTTCGTATCCAAATGTTTGCCAGCATTCATTGCCGTGATCTCATTCCAGCAGACCGCCGCACGTATGCCCGGTATTTTATTTGCTACCACATCCATCCCCTGCCCCGTTCCACAGATTAAAATCCCTTTACCGCCCATCAATACCTTTCTACAAACCTTTAACGCATAATCTGGATAGTCGTCCTCTCGATCGTATCTATATGGCCCAATATCTTCAAGATCATACCCCTCGTCGGCCAAAAATTCCTTTATCTTCTCCTTTAACTCAAAACCGGCATGATCGCTTCCCAGATATATTGTCATGTTATTGAATTTGGATGACATATTTAAGACCCTTTTACCTGACTTGTTACTCTGGACAAGCCATCTTCAACAAATAAAAAGAAAATGGCCAAATGATAAATAGTCAATTTGTTACTTAGCTTTTGCAGAGATGTCACTAAAATATTTTGGCTGGTAGAATCCTTCTGTTAGAACGACCATATCGAATTCTTCTTCTTTTTTACCATATTTAACTAGCAAATTCTTACTTTCATCGATCTCTTCAATCTCAACATCCTTTGCACGGATAACTTTAACCTTTTTATTTTTTTTAACATCAACATTAGAAAAGATAAAAGAATCTATATCCTTCTCTTTAGTATCAATAGATTCTTGAAGAATGTATTTGAAGGTTAACGGGTTATCATCCATCTGTATAAAAGCAATCTTACCAGGTATATCACCATCGTACGGTCTGAGGATCATACCACCATAAGGGCCCGATTCATCAAGAATGCGTTCAAACTCTGTTAATGTAACAACGTTGGAATACATATATTGGGATGGAATCTTCTCTTCCATTTCAGGTGCAACTATAATCTTATCTACTTCTATCTCTGATCTCTTTTCTTTCTGATCATACTCTATCGCATCTCTTGGGCATACCTCTGCACATATCCCGCACCCTATACATTTTCTACAGCTTAAACATCTATTTGATTCCTTAATTGCCATCTTCTCATCATATCCAGGATTTACCTCATCAAAATTTTTTATTCTTTCTTTCACCTCGATCTTTGGAGGTTTTATCATCTCTTCTTTCTCTATCTCCTTTAATGCAAAGTAGTGCTTTGAAAGTTTTGCCCTTTCAATCTCTGTATCATCTATGGATTCTACCCTGAAATCTTCTCCTTTCTCACCATCTAAATACTCTTCGATGGATAAAGTAGCCTTTTTACCCCCTGCTATCGCATCTATCACTATTTTGGGCCCCGTCACCACATCTCCACCAGCAAATATTCCTTTTGCGCTCGTTTCACCTCTATCATCTACCTTGATCCTTCCCCTTTCTGCTTTAATATCATCAGATAGAAAATCGAGTTTAGATGACTGACCTATGGCAGGGATCACGGTATCAACATCTATAATAAATTCTGATTCTTTTATCGGAACTGGCCTTCTTCTTCCAGATTCGTCAGGAGCACCCAACTCCATTTTTATACATTCTATCTTCTCCACCGATTTAGAGCCTATGATCTCTGTTGGATTTGCCAAAAAGATGAATTTAACTCCCTCCTCCTCAGCATCAATCACCTCTTCATCATTCGCCGGCATCTCTTTCCTAGATCTTCTATAAACGATTGTAACATCTGATCCTAACCGAATGGCACATCTGGCCGCATCTATCGCTACGTTCCCCCCACCTACCACCACAACCTTCTCTCCTATCTTCACCTCCCTTCCAAGATTAATATCGCGAAGGAAATCTACACCGTGGACGACGCCTTCCATCTCTTCTCCCTCTACACCGAGTTTTCTGCTTCCGTGTGATCCAACAGCGATGAAGAGAGCATTGTATTCATTACGAATCTCGTTAAACCGTTTCTTGTCTATCTCCTCTTCTATGATCTCAACACCTATATCCTTTATATATTGAACCTCTTTCTCCAATATCTCTCTCGGTAATCTATATTTTGGAATGCCGACCGCCATCATGCCTCCAATAGCAGGAAGCTTCTCAAAGATCGCCACGTCATATCCAAACTTCTTTAGATCGTGGGCAGCAGAAAGCCCAGCAGGACCGGAACCGATGATCGCAATTTTTTTACCTTTAGTGGAAGGAATTACCTCAGGTTTTATCTCTTTCCCGTCATTATAGACGCAATCCGTAACAAACCTCTTTATCTCCACGATGGAGATAGGATCATCGATCAACCCCCTCTTACATCCATCTTCGCACGGATGCGGACAGACCCTGCCCAAGACGCCGGGGAATGGAACTTTACTTCTTATTAACTCATAAGCCTCTTTGAATCTACCATCTGCCGTTAATCCCACATAACCTCTGATATCAAGATTTACCGGGCAGGCATTCTGGCAGAAAGGCGTCTCCTTCTCTATGTAAAATGATCCGTTATAAGGAGATATCGCATTCTTGTTGATCAGCCATTCGTTAAACCTATTAGGTGGCCTGACAGGGCATATCTTTAAGCATTCACCACAACCATCACATTTATCAGGATCTACCCGGATTGGACTCGTTTTCAAATGCACAGAAAACCCTTTATCATTCTTATCTATCTTCTCAACGATGGTGTTTGTTATGGGATGAATGTTCTCTTTATTCTTAATTTCATCTAAATAAGAGCTCAAAATTTCTGAAGATTTCTTTCCATCTATAAGATGTAGCTTGGAAGAAAATCCACCGATGCTCGGAAGTCTTTCAACAAGATAAACTTCTCCCTCCTCTTCTAAACACGCCTTTATACCGTCATACCCCCCGCCCACGATCAATGTTTTCATGCATATTCCTCCGCGATATAAAGTGGTGTTTTATTCTCTATCTTATGCATCTTCACCAATTCTCTCTTTTTAAGTTCCAATATATGTCTCAATACACGTGGAGGTTTTAATTTCATCTTCTCTGCAATATCTTTAGTGGAGAGCGGATCTTTAAGCATAAGAAGTATCTTCTTCTCTTCATAATCTTCTTTTATCATATCACTCAACAACCTATCCATCTCATGCATAGTAAAGACTTCTCCATATTTGTTTCCTTCTTCCATAAGATCCTTTTGTTTTGTTGCCAATATTCTCAATCTATAATCCTCAGCTGAAAGAATAATCGCCTTAAGATCATCTTTTTCAAATTTAATCTGACCTAACTTCCTTATTTCTTCTGTAAACTCATTTATTACCTCTACAAATCTTGAACCTTCACTTGCACTCACCCATTCTAATCTGATCCTGGAAGGATCTATATTTACAACTTCTAACATCCTCTTCGTCATATCTATCTTCTTCTCTGCATAGTAATTTCCACTAATGTAATGACAATCACCTGGATGACATCCTCCAATGAATACGCCATCGGCTCCGTGAAGAAAAGTATCGAGGATGATCATGGGATCGAGCCTTCCAGTGCACATCATTCTTATGATTCTGATATCCGGAAGATACTGAATGCGAGAGACACCCGCGAGATCTGCACCCGCATAGCAACACCAGTTACACAGAAATCCTATAATCTTCGACATTTTTACGCCTCCAAAATTGCCCTTTCTTCTGCGATTAATTGATCATCCGTGAAGTGCCTCATCGTGATTGCACGCATTGTACAACTGGCTGCACAGACGCCACATCCCTTACATTTCACATTTGTAACCTCTGCTTTTTTTCTCCCATCTTTCTCCACAACTTTTATTGCCATAAAAGGACATACAGATTCACATATTCCACATCCGATACAGAGATCCTCATCTACCATTGATGTGATTCCTTCTGCCTCTATCTCCTCCTTCGATAGCAGTATGCTAACTCTCGATGCCACCCCAACAGCTTGGCACATCGTATCGACATAATCTTTTGGACTCTGGGCAGTTCCACAGAGGAAGAAACCATCAGAGGTAAAATCTAGTGGTCTCAACTTTAGATGAGCCTCCAAGAAGAAACCATCTGACGATAGAGGAATTCTTAACATTTTGGAGAGACTTTCGTATTCATCATCAGGCACTACGGCTGAAGACAGAACAACCTTGTCTGCTTTAATTGTAAATTTCTCTCGTAGAAGTGTATCATTGATGATGACCGCGTTATCATCTTTAACTTCGGGTCGTTCATTCAGATCAAATCTGATGAATAACACCCCTAATTTTCCAGCTTCCATGTACATCTCTTCTGCTTGATGTGAGAATGTTCTTATATCTCTATATAATACATAAATCTCTGTATGTGGCCATCTCTTCTTTATATCTATTGCATTCTTTATAGCTTCCGAACAGCAGATCCTTGAGCAATATCTCCTGTCTTTCTCTCTCGATCCGGCACATTGGATCATAACGATCTTCTCTTTGTCGGATATCTTATCTTCGGCGATTAATCTTTGAATCTCCAACTGGGTATAGACGTTTGGTTGCCCATATCCATAGATGTTGGGTTTCCATTCATTTCCTCCAGTCGCAAGGACGACCGCACCTGCACTTATTGCCGATCCATCCGAGAGCGTTGCATCAAAATTACCGACAAAACCTGAGAGATCTTCTAATCTCGTATTGAGATGAACTTTTATATTTTTATTACTATTAATTTTATCGATCTTCTCTCTTACTATCTCTTTTGGGTCTAAATCTGGGAAGAGATGATACATCTCATTGAATATCCCTCCAAGTTTCTCTTTCTTCTCTATTAAATGAACCTCAAATCCTCCTCTTGCAATCTGATAGGAAGCCTCCATCCCTGCCACCCCTCCGCCGATAACGATGGCTTTTTGGGTTACAGGCATCTTTTCTGGCTTCTGTGGCTCTAATAATGTAGCCCTTGCAACTGCACTCTTGATAATGTCTTTTGCCTTCTTGTTTGCTTCCTTCGGATAATTTTTATGAACCCAAGAGCAGTGCTCCCTTATATTTGCAAATTCAAAGAGATATGGATTCAACCCAACCTCCTGTATCGTTTCCCTAAATAGTGGTTCATGCGTTCTTGGAGTGCAAGCGGCAACGATAATTCTGTTTAAATTATGTTCAACAACCGCTGTCCTGATGTTGTTGATCCCCTCCTCGGAGCATGCATATGTTGTATCCGTGGCATATATCACGTTTTTTAGTGTCTTTGCATATTCTGCAACCACCTTCGTATCTATAACAGCCGCTATGTTACTACCGCAGTGACAGACGAAGACGCCGATCCTTGCTTCCTCCGAAGAGACATCCTTCTCTAAAGGAAATTCCTTTGGTTTTACGAGTTTTCCTCTCTCTGATGCTAAATCTCCTGCGGCTAGTGCGGCAGCACCACAGGACATTGCTACCGTATCGGTGATGTCCCTCACGTCTTGAGCAACACCTGCAACATAGACTCCTTTTCTCTCCGTTTCCATCGGTAATCCTTTACTCTTAATGAATCCATATCCATCCAGTTCTAAACGAAGAATCTCTGCCATCTTTTCATTATTTGGTAAAATTGCATTTGCGAGGATTGCCATATCACATTCGTATTCTCCAGCCTTTCCAGAGATCGTATCCTCATACCTAATGATATGATTATCTCCCTTTTTATAGATCTCGGCGGCTCTTCCCCGAACAAATTTTATGCCATATTCTTCTGCTGCCCTATCATAAAATTCTTCATACCCCTTTCCAAATGCCCGTATATCTATGTAGAATATTGTACATTCGATCTCAGGATGATGCTCTTTTACAAGTATTGCCTGTTTTATCGCATACATACAGCAGACGCGGGAACAGTATGGCACACCATTATGGATGTCCCTGCTTCCAACGCATTGAATAAATGCGATCTTCTTTGGAACTTCATGATTGTCTGCCCTATAAATTTCACCACCCGTGAATCCAGATGCATTTATCAGACGCTCGAGCTCCAAGCCAGTTATGACGTTTGGATAGATCTTGTATCCATATTCCTCTACCTTTGAGACGTCAAAGAGGCTGAAACCGACGGTATCGATGATGGCGCCCACGTTGATCTCGATGATCTCATCCTTCTGCGAAAAATTGATCGCTTTAATGTCCTTACAGGCATCCAAACACTTATAACATTTCCTACAGTGACCCATATCGATTGTAAAGATTGACGGAACCGCTTGAGGAAATGGCCTGTATATTATCTTTCTAAACCCACAGCCCACCTCGTACTCGTTTGGAACTTCCACCGGACAGACTTCCGAGCATTCTCCACATCCCGTACAATTATCATCGATGTATCTTGCCTTCTTTCTTACCTTAACCCTAAAATCTCCTTCCTTTCCTTTAACAGATTCTACTTCTGAGTATGCAAGCAACTCTATGCTAGGATGTCTTGATAGATCTACCATCCTAGGAGCCAAGGTACACATTGAACAATCGAGCGTTGGAAACGTTTTATCCAACTGAGACATCTTTCCTCCAATCGAAGGAGAGGATTCGACAAGATAAACCTTGTAACCTATATTTGCAAGATCTAATGAGGCAACCATGCCACCCACACCACCACCTATGATCAATACTGCTCCAATCATTTGTATCCCACACCGTTTTTAATAGGAACTGATAAAATTTTCTTTCTTGATGACTCTTTTTTCATTTTTTTTCCAGATCACTATTTATATTTTTCGTATCTACTCAGTTTTTAAGTCATTCCTCTCAATTTTCTGCCAAAAAGAAGATATAGAATGAGCGATAATTTTTGTGTGCGAAAAATTGGATCTCACAAATCATCAAACCATCAAAAGGACAGCTGACATCTTCGGACTTGGAGTGCGAACGGATAGAGGGTGAGATTATGAGATTTAAGAAAGGTAAGTAGATAGATATATATATTACAATAAAGAGGAGATAGGTTCATGGGAGGCGGGTTAACTAAATCGACCGAAGGTAGCTTATGCATTATAAAACGTAGGGTCTATTTCAACGTGGATGAGATAATAGTAGATGCATCCAAATGCAACGGATGCGGTATATGTATCTTATCATGCCCAGACGATGCGATGTCATTGGAAGAGCCTTTGATAAAAGATGGACACCTTGTAAAAAAGCCATTAGTGATGATAGACGAAAATAAATGTAGTTTCTGCGCTATATGCCCAAGAGCTTGTCCTTTCGATGCGATCATATACAAAAGAAATGGAGAAGTTGTGGATCCCATAGAGGATGACGATTTTCCAAATTTTTCGATGGAAGAGAAGGCATTTGAAGGAGAACTAACGATAAACGATTGCTACGCATGCGTGGAGATATGCCCGTGTGAAGCGCTAAAAAAGAATGATGAAAGGAGATGCACCCCTGATATCGATATGGAGAAGTGCATCCTTTGCGGTGCATGTGTAAATGTCTGTCCGGAAGGTAGGATAACGATCCACAGGGAGAGGATAAAGTATGGAGATGCCCGCTCAGGAACGTGGTTTAGGGCGCTTTTAAATCTTACGGATGAGAAGATATATACAGAGGAGATGCATGAAATATCTCTTAATACCGCAAAAAAATTAATATAGGAGCTCTTTATAAGAGCTCTCCAGCGATCTTTAATCCAATCTCGTGCATCTTACTTGCATATCTCTCTTTTCCCTCTATAATCTCTATCGCGTCCATTGGGCATATCTTTACACATTCCGGATCTCCGTCACACAGATCACATATGGCTACCACCCTCTTATCAGGGTCCATGGAGATCACTCCGAGCGGGCAATGTATAATACACCATCCGCATCCTGTGCACGCCTCTTCATCCACCACGATGATTCCATCTTCATTCCTACTCAAAGCCTTTGATGGACAATATGTAATACATGGTGTATCCTCGCAATGATTGCATGTGATTGCAACAAATGTCTTGTGATCTCTATCCAGAACCCTTATCCTCGATCTTAATATAGAGAACTTCTTACTCTTGATGAAAGAACAGGCATATATACAGAGACGACAGTTCGTACACTTATTTGAATCACAAAAGAGGAATTGCTCAGTCATTTAAACCCTCCAGAAACTCCTCCAAATTTTTTTCATCGGGTCTTCCATCTTTGTCCCATCCTCTATGCTCATAGTACATATCGAGCCACCTATCGTCTTCCTCTCTATCAGCTATCGCTCCTTCTGCCGGACCATTTGGTATCGGCTCCTCATAGCATCTCTTTGGAAGATAATCATCTTTTCTGCTCATTCCTTCATGTACATTCCATAATCTTAAGATCGACTGTATCCTATTTGAGATCTCCATCAGTTCTTCGACCTCATATTCTTCACCGGTTAAGAATTTCAGCGCATCGGCACAATCTTCCATATCAAGAGAATCTTGGATAAACTTGCACAGCATGAAACAGTCTGCGATGGTGAAGATGTCCTCCCTCTCTACAAAAAGATCGAACTTCTCATCGTCGTGGCTCAGGGGATCGGCCATCTCAAAGAGATCGACCAGATACATCGAAGCTTTCTGATAGCATCCTCCCCTCTCGTTTACCATGTATGAGAGCGCGACGCCCTTCATCACTCTTGGCTCGTATCCACCAAATCCCAAGTTCTTTATCTGCATCGCATGTCCTTCCATACCCAGCTTCTTCTCCATCGTCCTCAAATCCTCTGCAAGTAAATCTCCAATGCCGGTTCTCGTGGTAACCATCTTCATCAATTTCCACACGCATTCCTGATCTTCATACTTCAACTCAAATCCGGGATCTAACTTACCCAGATTATATGCATCGATTGCAAATGCGATCGCGTGCGATACCGACTCACAATCCATTCCCATTCGATCGGCATAATCGTTGCACGCCGCTATGAATCCCAGATCCGGTATATTGAAGTTACTTCCAAAGGAGAATAGAAGCTCATGCTCTGGTCCTTCTATCTCCAATCCGGCATATTTTCCCTCTCTTACCCTGCTCAACCTTGCGCATGAGATGGGACAGGAACCACATGCCTGATGCCTGACGCTTAGGTGTTCTTCGATTGCATCTGGCCCTACCTTCTCCCATCCATCAAAATATCCTTCACTAAAACCTCTTACAGGAATTCCTCCCTCAGCAGCAAGGTTATCATAATGCACAGGAGTTCCATACTTGTGATAACTATCCCAAAGCGTTATATTTTTCAATGATTCTTCTATCTTCTCTTTTGATAATTCATAAAATCGATCCGGGTCGTGCGCCTCGACGTCTTTGTAACCGTTGAAGACGATCGCCTTCAACTTCTTCGATCCCATAACGGCACCCGGACCGCATCTCCCGGCGCACCTCCACTTATCGTTTACGATCATCGCGTATTTTACCAGATTTTCTCCTGCGGGACCTATGGTCAAGACCGTAGATTCTTCCCTGCCAAGATCCTTCTTTATGATCTCTTCTGTCTCGAAGGCGTCTTTTCCCCATAGATCAGCGGCAGATCTAAATTCTACACCATCTTCGGTGATGATCAAATACGTCTCTCTTTCAGCGATGCCTTCGATGATGAACGCATCATATCCACACCGCTTCATCCTCTCGGCGGCAGTCCCACCCGAATTGGAATTTGCGCATATACCTGTCAAAGGAGACTTGTAAAAGAGACAGTATCTCCCAGAAGTCGGGTAAGGAGTTCCTGTCGCAGGGCCAACGGTGAAGATCAATTTATTCTCCGGACCCAAAGGATCGATCCTATTCTTGATCTCCTTATAAAAGAGATATGCTCCTAGACCTTTCCCACCTATAAATTCACGATATATCTTCTTTGGAAGTTTCTCGGTCGAAAACTTATTCTTGGATAAATCGATCCGTAATATCCTATTCATGTATCCTTTCCCCATAATGAACACCCCTATAACATTATGCTGCAATTACCGCTTTATTATAAATAACTAACACCTTCTTTATCTTATGCCTATAAACGCGAGTACAGACTTTACGGCATGAATGCGATTTGGGCCCGAGATGAGTGGAGCAAATGCAGTCACAGTTTTTGGTAAAATTGTTACTGCCGTAGTTAGCATCTCTGGTCGGGGAGTGGTAACACTTCTCAGAGGGCGTGAACTTATAAACTTCGATAATATTGGCACAATCAAACTGGTAATATAATCATAATTCTGTCTGGAGATGCCTCTTAGCACTGGAAGAACGATACCTCTCGTGTCATCGATGCCCGGTACCATAGAATTTTCTACTGCCAGCAATACCGACTCTTTTTCAAATTTTACATCTTTTCTCTCCACATGAGCAGGTTTGTATGTGTTGCTGACGGGGCAAATTGCATCGTTAAGTCTCTCCATATTATAGAAATTCTCCTCTGTTCCATTGGGTATAGTGATCTTACCTTCAAAAACCGTACAATCTTTATACGCCTCTCTACCATCTGCCGCATCCCATTCAGCCGCGTAGGTAAGATTATAGTCCGAAATCGTGCACCCTGTTACGCGAGAGAGTAGAACGTCAATCATACCATAGCATATTTCGGCATTTGCCGTCAAAGTATCTCTAGGATCCATCACCCCCTCTTCATCGAACGCATACTCCATTACTTTTCCGGTTTCTGACGTAACAACAGCTCTGTTATCTTCTAATTTGCCCTCACATCCAAAAGGCGCATCCATCCTCTCCTGCTTTATATTTAGAGAAACTGCATAGATATCATCGAAGACTGACTCTACACTCTTCATCAATCTTTCGGCATTATCCTTCTCTCCATCTACCTTGATCTCTGGTTGAATATTCAATAAGGGGGCTTTGCTAATTCCCCAGCTAGTTAGCATTCCCAAATTTCTAGTTACCTTGACCTTAGCCGAATTCAGATTTAACCCCAACGATTTAGCCTGCTTTGCCAATGCACAGAGGTAATACCCAGCAGTACCAGATGATTGTGCATCACCGGGGCACATACTGTTGCGTTCTCCGGCAAAGTATGGCATATCGATCTCGCTCTCTGCACCGGTTTCTTGGGAGATAAATCCAAACTTTAATGGATATCTCACATCTTTTTTCCACCACAAATGTACCTTACGTATCATGTTTGTACCCCCTTTTGTCTCTGTTTTATATCTAATGACCCATGATAATTTTTTCATTATATAACTTAAAGCTTTCCCTTCAGTGAGATCGTAAAGTTATTGGGTATTTGAAGAAGATACGATCAAAATTTGGAGTGTACTTTTACAAACCAAGAGAAGAAGCACAGCTTACATAAAAGATCATCTATTATTCAGAGGATTATCCGATTCTTCGACAGAAGATTAGGATAGTAAATTTTATATACATATCTAATAACAAAAAATTATGGTAATAGAAGAGATAGATAAGATAGTTGGCATGTTCAATGATTTAATGAAGGAAATTGCTGCCGTTTTGGAGACGTTGAAGAAGGAAGATATAGGGGATATACTCGAAAAGGAGCCGGAATTGTTGAAGAAGCTCTTTGATATCGGAGAAGGTATGGATAATCTGCCGAAGATGATAAAAGACGGTATAGATATCATCAACGAATCGATGGAGGCATTCGCCCGAAGATACGATGAACTCAAGCAGGCAGTGGATGAAGCCGGAGAGCTCGGCATCAACATCGAACTTTCGGATGTTCCCATCAGATTTTACCTGGAGATGAAAGAGGGAAAGATCTCGATCGGGCTTGGCGAATTGGAGGAACCGACGCTTATGATAAAGGCGGAGATGCCAACGATCATAAAATTGCTGACGGGGGAACTCGACGGGATGGAGGCGTTCATGTCCGAGAAGATTGCCATTGAGGGATCAGCCGGCGAGGCAGTGAAAATTCTTCCATTACAGGAATTTATGAAAAAATTGAGGGGTTAAATAGAATAGAAAAAAATAAAAAAAGAAAAGATTAGAGGTGCTCTAAATATACAGGATGTACCTCTCCCAGTTCCTTTCTGTACGACTTTGCGTAATCTGAGAGCGGTTTAAACTCTGGAACCTCCACATCCTTCTTTCCCATCTTCTTATCCGCGAGCTTGCTGTAGTGCTCTATGTTGTCGCCGAGCCCACTGTATCCCTCATTCACCATAATTTCCACCTTCTCCAGGGTCATATCGAGTGGCCAGACCTGCCCTACACCTAAATCCATCCTAGGGAACGTCTTTATAGGTATAGGCTCATAAGCAGGATCAACTACAAATTTTAGGCGGAGAACATCGTCTATAGAAGGTATTATTCCCGTCTCCCTATCCGCGCCGACCTCATCGCTCTCCAACACCTCCCAGAACTCTTCACTTGGCGGATCGGTCAAAAATTGCCTTATGTTTTTCCCTTCCGCCGAGAATATAGGAGGGATCATCCTGGCGATTCCCTTTGGGGGCAACATACACCCATCTGGAACTGTCGACATTTCATTGAACGGGCCGTGGTCCCATATATCTTTACGTAATCTCCATAGGATTGGAGCCTTCTTCTCGCTTAGTTGAATCGGGTTGAAGATCTCATACCCTGTAGCCAATTTGCTCAGACGCATGGCGAATGTCTCCATCGATGTATTCATGAAGAGATT